>JAXITB010000049.1:0-11262 GCA_034680305.1 Polaromonas sp.
GCTGCCAAGACCATTTTGCCGCTGGCCCTGGCCGGCGCGGCTCTGGCGCTGATGCAAGGTTTTCGCGGTAGCACTTTGCAAATGCTGTGGGTGCTGGGTGTGGCCGCGCTGTGCGGCTCGTATGCCCCCAATCTGGCTCTGCATCTGGCCCGCCAGCGGCGCCAGCGCGAGATCTTCGAGCACTTTCCGGATGCCAGTGACTTGCTGCTAATCAGCATGGAGGCCGGTCTCGGGCTGGATGCGGCACTGAATCGGGTCGCTCAGGAAATTCGGCTGAGCAGTGCCACGCTGGCCGATGAGCTGCACCTGACCAATCTGGAGCTGCGAGCGGGCGCCAGCCGCGAGCAGGCGCTTGGGCACTTGGCCCTGCGTACCGGGGTGGAAGAAATCGCCACCTTTGCGCTCATGCTCAAACAGGCCGACCGCTTTGGCACCAGCATCGGCGACTCGCTGCGCGTGTACTCCGACGAACTGCGTCACAAGCACATGGTGCGCGCCGAGGAAACCGCAGCGCGGGTGCCCACCAAGATGCTGCTGCCGCTGGTGCTGTGCATCTTTCCGTCCATCATCTTGGTGATCATGGGGCCGGCGGCCATTCAGATCGTGCGCCAGCTCATGCCCATGCTTGGCCGCGGTTGATGGGTCTGACCCTGAGCCGGGTTTGGGCTCTCAGCACCAGCGGCACACTCGGGCCCGTTGAGAGCCAGGTCGAGGCTCAGTCAAACAGGTCGCCCGAGATTGGGTCGTCATCACCGAGACGGTGGGCCATGGCGTAGACATAGAGCTCAAGGCGGTTGCCCACCCCCAGCTTGTGATAGATCGAGCTGAGGTGGTTGCGCAGGGTGTGCTCCGAGATGAACAGGCGTGTGGCCAGAACCTTGTTGCCGGCCCCATGCCCGGCCAGGATGACCTGGATGATTTTCTTCTCGCGTTGGGTGAGCGTGGCCTGCCGGGCCTGGTCTGGGTTTTGGTTGGGTCCTTTGCGTAAGCCATTGAGCATGCGGGCCATGCTGGCGCGGTCAAGCCAGACCTCGCCGCTGTGGACCTTGTCGATGGCCTTGATCACCGTCTCGGCGCTGGCGTCTTTGCGGAGCACGCCGCGTGCACCCAGTTGTACCGCCTGATCCAGCACCTCGGTCTTGCGCTGGCCGGTCAGCACCAGCACCTGGCAGTTCTGTTGGCTGCTTAGGGCCGGCAAGATGTCCAGCCCACTCCTGCTGCCATCGAGGTCCAGATCGAGCAACACCACATCCGGCCGACAGGCCTGCGCCTGGTGCAGGGCCTCATCGGCGCTGTGGGCGGTGGCGACCACTTGCAGGCGTGGGCTTTGGGTCGCAATCAGTTGCTCGAGTCCCCAGACCAGGGTGGGGTGGTCGTCGACGATCATGATGCGGGTCATGATGTCGCCATGGCGCCCACGGGAATTTCGACATGCACCGTGGTGCGTCCGCCAGCTTCGCTGCGCACCTGAACCCGCCCGCCGAGCGCGGCGGCACGCGCGCTGATCGAGCGTGGCGTGAAGCCGCAAGCGGCCGGCAGCCCTTCATTGGCGATGCGCAGCGCCAGCCAGACGCCATCGCAGTCGAGTTGCACTTCACCCGTGCGTGCCCGGGTGTGGCGCCGAATGTTGCTTAGCCCCTCGCGCACCATGTGAAGCAATTCGGCGCGAAGGCGCTCATTGACAGGCGGCTCGGCGCCAGCCTTCACTGCGATGTGCACCCCATGGAACTGCTGCATCAATTGCGCCTGGTGTTCAATTTCTGCGAGCAGGGCGGACGCCCCTGCATTCGGATCCTTGATCTGGCGCCTGCAGCCCCGCAAGTCCTCAATGACGCGACCGGTCATGGCCAGAATCTGGTTCAGGCCGGCCTCAAGCGGGCGGCCGGCGACCGCTTGCATGCGCAGCGCCTCGACAGCCAGCTTCAGCCCGATGTAGGGTTGAATGGCACTGTCGTGCAGATCGAGCGCGACGCGGTGGCGCACCCGTTGAGCGGCCTCCTGGGCCATGCGCTCGGCCTGATCACACCGCTGTGCCAGTGACGCGATCTGCTCGGCGACTTCGGCCAGGAAGTGGGCGTTGCGCGAGCTGATTGGCTTTAGGCTGCGCAATTGCAGATGCGCCGGGCCCCGAGGCAAGGCCAGCGGGACACAGGCCTGATGTGCGGTGGGTGCTGGCTTGGCGCCTTTTGCTGGCGTCGAATCGGTCAGCGCCAGAGCGCAGCGGCGCGCTTGAAAGAATTCGCGCGCCATGTGCAGCACTTGCTCCAGCACCGCGTCGGTGCCGGTCCGTGGATCGGCCAGGCGGCTGAGCTGGCTGAGCAGCGCCAGTTCCTGCAGTCGCCCGCGCATCTGATGTTCACGCTGCAGCCCCACCAGAGTCAGCAGAAGGGCTGCTGTAAGCGGCCACGGTGCCGTCGCTGCGATGCCGATTCCGGCGACTGCGGCCAGAACCCAGGCCCGGGCATTGGGCCACGGCAGAGGTCGACTCAGGGGGCTGCCTGGGCCGAGCGTCCAAGGGCGGCGCCAAGCCGAGCCGACGGGGTCTTTGGGGTGAGGAAAGGCGGTGGCGGTTCGAACTGCCGCAGGCATGAGGGGCATCTTCTTTTGGGCTGCTTCTTGGGGTCTTCTGGCCCGATCCTTTGAACCTGACTGTCGGCCCTGTCTGATCCCATCGGCGTCACCGGCCATCGGGTTTGAGCGTAGGACGCAGCCCCATTGCACCGAGGGCGGTGCTCCCACAAAACTCGCAGGGCATGGGCAAGGGGATGTGGGAGCCGCGCCCTCGCGGCGAATCGGCGCTTGATCAAAAGCCCGATCGCGCCGGGGGCGGCGCTCCCACAAGTCTCAGCGATGGCCAGTGACTCGCACAAGAAGTCGCAAGGCCTGGGCAAGGGGAGTGAGAGCCGCGCCCTCGCGGCGATGCAGCGCTTGATCAAAAGCCCGATCTCGCCGGGGCGGTGCTCCCACAAGAAGTCGCAGGGCATGGGTAAAGGGGAGTGGGAGCCGCGCCCTCGCGGCGAATTGCACAGGTCTTTACCGCCCTGGTGGCGGGTTTGTATGATGGACCAGCCTTGCCGACCGGCGAGCCAATTGACAGGAGGTACCCATCCATGACCTTATCGAGAAGAGACACCCTTTTGGCCCTGGGCGCTGCGCCCTGGCTAATGCCCTCTGGCGCGCTGGCACAGCGGTACCCGGAGCGACCAGTCCGGTTGGTGGTTCCTTACGCCGCTGGTGGCGGCACCGACATTCTGGCTCGGGCTGTGGCGGGGCGCGCCAGCGAGTTACTGGGCCAGCCTCTGGTGGTTGACAACAAGGGTGGTGCGGGTGGCAACATTGGCGCTGATATCGTGGCCAAGGCGGCGCCCGATGGGTACACGCTGCTCATGGCGGCCAACACCATCCCCATCAACGCCGCCATGCAGAAGTTGCCTTTTGATCCGGTGCAGGACTTCGTGCCGGTGGCTCCTCTGGCGGCAGCGCCCATGGTGCTGGTGGTTCATCCCTCGGTCAAGGCCAACAGCGTGCGCGAACTCGTGGCTGAGGCTAAGGCGGCACCGGCCAAATTCAATTACTCCAACGCGGGCAACGGAACCCCGCAGCATCTGGCCGCGGCTTTGTTTTCCATGATGTCCGGGGCCGACATCACCCACATTGTTTACAAGGGGGCCGGACCGGCCACGGCAGATCTGGTGGCCGGGCAGACCCAGGTGGCTTTCATGACCATGGCGGCGGTCAAGCAGCACATAGATTCGGGCAAGCTCAAGGCACTGGCTGTGGCCCCAGCGCAGCGTTCACGCACCATGCCTAACCTGCCGACCGTCGCTGGGGCGGGCGTGCCGGGGTATCAGGTCGATCTGTGGTTTGGCGTCATGGCGCCGGCCAAGACGCCGCGCGAGGTGGTCGCCCGACTCAATGCCGACATCAACCGGGCGATGGCCATGCCCGATGTGGGTGAACGCTTGGCCACGTTGGGCTATGAAGCTTGGACGGGCGCGCCAGAGTTGCTGAGCGAGCAGATGAAGCGCGACTTGGCCAAGTACGCCGATGTTGTCAAGCGAGGCAACATCAAGCCCGAGTGAGCCGAGCCATGGCCCTGGCCCTGTCGTTGCGGCAATGCCCGCCAATCTTGTGGGAGCCGCGCCCTCGCGGCGATGGGGCCTCGGCGGGTCGCCCAGTGTTTGATTAGCCGCCGCATCGCACCGAGGGCGGTGCTCCCAAGCCTCAGCGATGGCCAGTGACTCGCACAAGAATTCGCAAGGCCTGGGCAAGGGGATGTGGGAGCCGCGCCCTCGCGGCGATGGGGCCTTGGCGGGTCGCCCAGTGTTTGATTAGCCGCCGCATCGCACCGAGGGCGGTGCTCCCACAAGCCTCAGCGATGGCCCGTGAATCCCACATGAATCGGCTGTACCCCCTGACTCCCACAAGGCTTAGCCAGGATCGGTGCTCATGCCAACTGCCAAAAAAAAGCCAGCTCGGGAGTGTCCAAGCTGGCTAAAAAATCATTGGCCGGTGAGTCGCCCGGCTTACCGGGCGGTGGGCTTCACTTCATGTAGTCGGACACCACTTTCCAGCGGCCGTCCTGGATTTGCGACATGCGCGACAGGTTGCTGCCCAGGCGTTGCTGGGGACCGAAACGCATCTCGGGGCTGCCGAAGATGTCGGGTGGGATGACCATGCTGTCCATGGCCTTGACAAAGCTGTCAGTGTTCAGGTTGTTGCCCGCCTTCTGCGCGGCGCGGATGAAGGAGTCAACCACCATGTAGCCGTAGACCGAGAAGACGGTTGGGTCGTCGTTGAACTTGGTCTTGTACTTGTTGGCCCAGAAACGGATGGGCTGCGAGGCTTCATCCAGATAGGGGTTTTGCACGGTCATGGTGGCGTACAGCCCGTTCATGGCGGCCCCGCCGAGCTTGTGGATCAGGTCGGTGTAGGCGCCGCTGGAGCCGATGAAGGTCGGGTTGTAGCCGGTGCGCCTTGCGGTGGCGATGGTGCCGATGGTTTCGCGGATCAGCGTGCCGAGCACGACGAAATCGCAGTCAGCGGCTTTCAGGCGGGCGACCTGGGAGGAGAAGTCGGTGGCGCCACGCTTGAAGGTGGTTTTCTCGGCCATGGTGACGTTGATGGACTTGAGTCCTTCGTCGGCACCGCGCTGCACTTCCAGGCCAAATTCGTCGTCCTGGTAGATTGAGCAGACTTTTTTCGCACTCTTTTCCTTGACCAACTTGGGCACGGCCAGGCGCATCTGATCGTAGTAGGTGGCGGCAAAGGAGTACTTGAGCCGGTGGAAGGGGTCGTACATTTCGCGGGCGGCGGTCACCGGGAAGAAATTGACCACGTTCTTTTCGAACTGCACCGGCATGGCCGCGAGGTTTTGCGCCGTGCCGATGTGTCCGACCATGGCGAAGATCTTGTCCTGATTGACCAGCTTTTGCGCGGCCAGCACGGCCCGCTTTGGGTCGTAGCCGGAGTCTTCGACCATCAGTTTGATGCGCCGGCCATTGACACCGCCTTGCTCGTTGAGCTCTTCCACGCGCAGTTGCATGCCGGCGCGGATTTGCTTGCCGAAGCCGGCCAGCGGGCCCGAGAGGTCCTGGATGGTGCCCAGAGTGATGGTGTCCTTGCTCACGCCCTGGCTTTGGGCCTGGGCCATGCCGGCCGAGAGCGCCAGCGAGAGCGCCGAGAGGGTGACGGCGATTGCCTTGTGCTTGTCTGTCATGCGTATCTCCTGTGGATGGGGGGCGGTCACTTGTACATGGCCTCAATTTGGGCGGCGTATTTCTTTTCCACCAGCTTGCGCTTGAGCTTCATGGTGGGCGTGAGTTCCTCGTCTTCGGCGCTCAGTTGCTTGTCGAGCAGGAAGAATTTCTTGATTTGCTCGACCCGGGCAAATTTGGCGTTGACACGATCGACTTCAGCCTGAACCAATTCTTGCACCTCTGGTGCGCGCGTCAAGCTGGCGTAATTACTGAAGGGGATTTCCCGATCCTGGGCGAACTTCTCGACGTTGTCCTGGTCGATCATGACAATGGCCACAAGGTACGGCCGCTTGTCGCCGATGACCACCGCATCGGTGATGTAGGGCGAGAACTTGAGCTCGTTTTCCAGCTCGGTCGGGGTGATGTTCTTGCCGCCGGCCGTGATGATGATGTCTTTCATCCGGTCGGTGATGCGAAAGTAGCCGTCTTCGTCGACCACGCCCACGTCCCCGGTATGCAGCCAGCCTTCGGCATCGATGGCCTCGGCCGTTTTGTCGGGCAGATTGAGGTAGCCTTTAAAGACATTGGGGCCGCGTACCAGGATTTCGCCGGTGGCCGGGTCCAATTTGACCTGGTTGAAGTCGGCTGCCGGCCCGATCGAGCCGGGCTTGATCCGCCCCGGCGGCGTACCGGTGGAGGCGCCACAGGTCTCGGTCATGCCCCAGACCTCGAGCATGGGCACGCCCAGGGCCAGGTACCAGCGCACCAGTTCAGGGGAGATCGGTGCCGCACCGGTCACGCAGTAGCGCGCCCGGTGGATGCCGATGAGTTTGCGGGTGTTATCCAGCGCCAGCAGGCGCGCTAGGCGAAACTGCAGACGCAGGCTTGCGGGAACCGGCTGGCCGGCGATCACCGCATCGGCCACCCGATAGCCCACCGCGATGGACCAGGCGTAGGCCAGTTGCTGCAGCCGGCTCGATTCCTTGAGCGCGATCATCACGCCGGAATAGAACTTTTCCCAGACCCGTGGCACGGCGGTGAAGACCGTCGGCGCGATCTCGCGCACATTTTCTGGCACGGTCTCGGGGTTCTCCACAAAGTTGAGCTTGCTGCCGGTGTAGAGCGCAAAGTATTCGCCGCCCACCCGTTCAGCGATGTGGCACAGCGGCAAAAAGCACATGGACTCGTCGTCTGGCGTGCGCGAGATCAGGGTGTTGTAGCCACGCACGGTGTAGACCAGTGCCTGATGGGTGTGCATGGCCCCCTTGGGCTTGCCGGTGGTGCCGGAGGTGTAGACCAGGATGGCCAGGTCGTCGGGCCTGAGCTCGGCCATGCGTTGCGCCAGCGCCTGCTCTTGCTCAGACAGGTACTGGCGGCCCAGCGCCTGCAACTGCTCCAGGCCAATGACCATGGGGTCATCCAGGCCGCGCAAGCCCTCCAGGTCGAAGACGATGATGTGGCGCAGCTTGGGCAGTTGCTCGCGCACTTCCAGGGCCTTGTCGAGCTGCTCGTCGTCCTCGACAAATAGCACGGTAGTGCCTGAGTCCTCGCACAGGTACTGCACCTGAGCAGCCGCGTCGGTCGGATAAATGCCGTTGGCCACTGCTGCACAGCTGAGCACGGCCAGATCGGCCATGACCCACTCGCGGCGGGTGTTGGCCAAAATGGAGGCGACCTCGCCGCGAGCCAGCCCCAGGTGCAGCAGGCCGCCGGCCATCTCGCGCACGATTTGCCCGACTTCGGCCCAGCTCTGGCTTTGCCAGATACCCAGCTCCTTCTGGCGCAGCCAGGTCTCTTGGCCCCGCGATTGCACCGCGTTCCAGAACAGGGCCGGGATGGTCTGGCCCTCGAGCACCACGCGGGTCTCGGGCCGGATCTGATCGGCTTGCCAGAGGTTCATGCCATCACCGCCAGTTTTTCTTTTTCTTCCAGCGCCGCTCCCCGCGCACGCCGGTATCTTTGAGTCCGAGGTAGAACTCGCGGATGTCGTCTTTTTCGCGCAGGCGCTCGCAGCTGTCTTCCATCACGATGCGGCCGTTTTCCAGCACAGAGCCGTGGTCGGCCGCATTGAGCGCCATGTTGGCGTTTTGCTCGACCAGCAAGATGGTGGTGCCCCGCTCGCGGTTGATGCGCACCACGATCTCGAAGATCTCCTTGGTCAGTTTGGGCGACAGACCCAGGCTGGGCTCGTCGAGCAAGATCAACTCGGGCTCGGCCATGAGCGCGCGCGAGATGGCCAGCATCTGCTGCTGCCCGCCCGACAGCAGGCCCGCGTCCTGACCGGCGCGCTCGCGCAGGATGGGGAAATAGCCAAAGACGGTTTCCATGTCGCGCGCCACCGTGTCGCGGTCATGGCGGGTGTAGGCGCCCATCAGTAGGTTGTCGCGTACCGACAGCAGGGGAAACACCTCGCGGCCTTCGGGCACATGCGACAGGCCCCGCTGCACGATGTCGGCCGGGTCGCGCGCGGTGATGTCCTGACCCCGGAAATGCACCTGGCCCTTGCGTGGGTCGATGATGCCCGAGATGGTTTTGAGGATGGTGGTCTTGCCCGCGCCGTTGGAGCCGAGCACGGTGGCGATCTGCCCGCGCAGCACTTGCAGGCTCACCCCCCGGATGGCGCGGATTGGCCCATAGGCGCTCTCCACATTGGCCAGCTCAAGCAGGCGCTCGCCGGTCTGCGTGGCGCCGCTCATGCTTGCACTCCCCCGGCGCGCGGCCGCCGCAGGCTGGCCACATCATCGACCGAGCCCAGGTAGGCCTCGATCACGGCCGCATCGCTTTGGACCTCGGCGGGCGTCCCCAGGGCCAGTACCTGCCCCTGATTCATGGCCAGCACCCGGTCTGAAACGCGCGAGACCAGGGACATGTCGTGCTCGACCATCAGCACCGTGATACCCAGTTCGTGGCGGATGTCCTGAATCCAGAAGGCCATGTCGTCGGTTTCCTCGACGTTCAGGCCCGAGGAGGGCTCGTCGAGCAGCAGCAGGCGCGGCTCGGTGCACAGGGCGCGGCCGAGTTCGACCACCTTGCGCACCCCATAGGGCAGTCCAGCGACCAAGGTGTCGCGGTAATGCTGCAAGTCCAGAAAATCGATCACCTTCTCGGCCTGCTCGCGGGCACGCAGCTCGGCCTCACGCACTCGGCCGGTGAACAGGAGGTCGTGCCAGGGCGAGCTGCGGCGGTGGGTGTGGCAGCCAATGAGCAGGTTGTGCAGCACCGTCGCATGTTCGAACAATTCAATGTTCTGGAAGGTGCGCGCAATGCCCACGCCAGCGACCTGGTGTGGCGGCATGTCGGTCAGCGCCATCGTGCCATGGGGGCCAGCGTAGCTGATGGTGCCGCTGGTGGGTGTGTAGATGCGGCTGATCAGGTTAAAGACCGTCGTCTTGCCCGCACCGTTGGGCCCGATGAGGGTGAACACCTCGCCGGGCTGAACGTCGAAGCTGACCTCGTTGACGGCCAGCACACCGCCAAAGCGCACGCTCAGATTTCGGGCTTGCAGAAGGGGGGCGGTCATGGCTGGCGCGCGATCAAGCAGGGGCGGGCTGTCATTTGAGCCGGTCCGATTTCTGGAAGGACTTCTGCCGCTTGAACATGCCTTTGCGGTAGAAGGGAAACAGTTGCAAATAGGTACGAATCTTGAGCCAGCGGCCATACAGCCCCATGGGCTCGAACAGCACAAAGGCCACCAGAACCGCCCCGTACACCACAGCCTTCAGGCCGGGTGCGTTGCCGATGGCTTCGGGCAGGAAGTCCTTGACCACCGAGATCGCCTGCGGCAGTCCGATGAGAAAGGTGGCGCCCAGAAAGACGCCATGGATGAAGCCCAGCCCCCCGATGACCACCATCAGCAGCAGGTCGATCGACTGGATGATGTTGAACTGATCCGGTGTGAGAAAACGGATCTGATGGGCGTACAGTGCGCCGCCTATGCCGGCCAGCGCTGCCGACAGCGCAAAGCTCAGGGTCTTGTAGTACGCTAGGTGGATGCCCATGCTTTGAGCCGAGATTTCTGAATCGCGGATGGCCACAAAGGCGCGCCCCGTGGGCGAGCGCAGCAGATTCAAGCAGGCCAGGGTGGCCAGCACGGTGACCACCAGGCAGACGAAGTAGAAAGAACTGCCGGTGTCTGCCGTCCAGCCCAGCACTTGCGGGGCGCCCACCGTTTTGCCGGTGCTGCCGCCGGTCACACTGTCCCAGCGGGCAAAGATTTCCTCGACGATGAAGCCGAACGACAAGGTGGCAATGCCCAGGTAGATGCCCTTGACGCGAAGGGCGGGCAAGCCCACCACCACGCCGGTGGCGGCCGACAACAGGCCGGCTGCAGCCATGGCCAGCGGAAAAGGCCAGCCCATCTGCGTGAGCACCGCCTGGGTGTAGGCCCCGACGCCCAGAAAGGCCGCGTGGCCGATGGAAAACAGCCCGGTAAAGCCGGCCAGCATCATTAGCCCCAGCCCGACCACCGAGTAGATCAGGATGAACGTGAGCTGAGCCAGCAGGTATTCGGACAGCAGCCAGGGCGCCGCCACCAGGAACAGGCCCAGCAGGCCGTACCAGAACCGGTGGCCTTCGTGTTTGGCCAGGTTCAGGTCCTGCGCGTAGCTGGTCTTGAAAATGAAACGCATGGGTTCGTGCAGGGTTCAGGGCTTGGCTTGGGCTGCAAGAAAAGGGGGCCGTGGGCTCATACCTTCTTGCTCAGACGTTCACCAAACAGGCCATTGGGTTTGACCATCAGCATGATGAGCACCACCACGTAGGCGGCGATGTCCTTGAAGCCCTCGGGCAAATAAAAGCCCGACAGCGACTCGACCACCCCGATGATCAGACCACCCACCAGGGCTCCGGGCAAGCTGGTGAAACCGCCCACCACCGCCGCCGGGAAGGCTTTGAGCCCGATGAAGCCCATGTTGGCGTGCCCGAAGGTGATGGGCGCCAGCAGCAGGCCGGCGATGGCGGCCACGATCGCGGCCAGGGCCCACACCAGGCCATTGAGCCGCTTGACCGGGATACCCATGTAGTAGGCCGCCAGTTGGTTCTGCGACGACGCCTGCATCGCGAGGCCCAACTTGGTGTAGCGAAACAGGGCAAACAGGGCCGCGCTGAGCAGGGCAGTGACCACCATCACCACCATTTGCTCCATGGGAACGATCAGGCCGCCTGCTTGCAACAGTTGGTCTTTGTAGGGTACCGGCAGCACGTGGGTGTCGGTACCGATGCCCGGCAGCATGGTGATGAGCCCCCGAGCCACATAAGCCACACCGATGGTCAGCATCACGATGGAAAACGCCGGTTGGCCCAAAATGGGCCGGATGAGCGCGCGCTCGACCAGCAGGCCGAACAGCGCCATGCCCGCCATGGCGGCCAGCACCGCCAGCCAAAAGGGGAAACCCAGCACCGTCATGCACACCAAGCCCCCAAAGGCGCCAAGCATCATGAGCTCGCCCTGGGCGAAGCTCACGGTTTCAGTGGCCTTATAGATGAGGACGAAGCCCAGGGCGATCAGCCCGTAGATACAACCCAGGGCGATGCCGCTGATGAGCAGCTGCATGAATTGCACGAA
>JAXITB010000050.1:0-11107 GCA_034680305.1 Polaromonas sp.
AGCGGCGGCATCCACAGAGAGCGCCCGCCCAGACGCACAGGTACAGGCACAGGCATTGCCAGCAGGGCAGGCGCAGCTGCGTGCCCAAGTCGCGCAACTCGAGCAGCGGGTGGCGCAACTGCAGCGCCGCTGCGAAGAGATGGACGGCTTTGCCCACGCGGTGGCGCACGATCTGCGCTCGCCTCTGAGCGCCATCGATGGCTTCACCAGCTTCCTCGAAGACGCACTGCAGGACCTGCCCGCCAAGAAAACCGAGCAGGCCCGTCATTTCGCCAGCCGCGTGCGCGCCAGCGTGGCGCACATGGGCGAGTTGATCGAAGGCTTGCAGGCCTTGGCCCGGCTCTCGCGCTCGCCGCTGCAGGTCGGCCGGGTGGACCTCAGCGCCCTGGCCTCCCAAGTGCTGGCCGAGCTGGCTGAAAAGCATCCCCAGGTGCCGCTGAAGACGCAGGTGCAAGCCGGCCTGAGTGCCTCGGGCGATCGTCGCCTGCTGCGCCAGTTGCTGGAAAACCTGCTCGATAACGCCCGCAAGTTCAGCGGGCCCAGCGCGCAGATCGAATTTGGGCGCTTGCCCGAAGCCACACCGGCACCGCCGGCGCAGTCGGCACAGGGCCCCGCGTTTTATGTGCGCGATCATGGCGCAGGCTTTGACATGGCCCAGGCCGACCGCCTGTTTCAGCCCTATCAGCGCCTGCACAGCAGCGAACAATTTGAAGGCCTCGGCCTGGGTCTGGCCATCGTGCAGCGCATCGCCAGCCGCCACGGCGGGCGGGTGTGGGCCGAGTCCACGCCCGCTTGGG
Source organism: Polaromonas sp. (assembly GCA_034680305.1). Taxonomy (GTDB): domain Bacteria; phylum Pseudomonadota; class Gammaproteobacteria; order Burkholderiales; family Burkholderiaceae_C; genus Polaromonas. The sequence continues at coordinate 798 of JAXITB010000050.1, forward strand.
GCACCACGTTTTACTTCACCCTGGGCGACGTGCCCGGGGCCAGCGAGGGAGCATGAACATGCAGGACGACGATCGCACTGGCCCGGCGCACGCAGAGCCCGCCCAGGACGCGCCGCGCGCACCGCGCCGCTCCTCCTTCAAGGCGCAGATGCTGCAGGCCCGTGAAGACGCCATCGTGCAGGCGGTCAATCGCCTGCTGGCTGAAAAAGGCTTCGACCTCATGACGGTTGACGAGGTGGCGGCTGAGGTGGGCATTGCCAAGGCCAGCCTCTACAAGCACTTTCCCAGCAAGGAAGACCTGGCCGCTGCCGCCATGGTGCGCGTGCTCACCCTGGCTGAAGAATTCATCGATCAACTGCCGCCGCAGGCCACAGCCATCGAGCAGCTCAAGGCGGTGGTGCGCTGGATGATGCGGCTGCAACTGGCCGGCCAGATGCCCACCCTGCCCAGCCAAAACTCCAGCCTGCGCGCCCGTCTCATGGCCAACCGCGCCTACCTCGACCTGCTCATGCATGTGAGCGAGCGCCTGGGCGTCTGGATCGAGGCCGCACAGGCCGAGGGCAGCATCAGCGCCAAGCTGCCCCCCATCTTGGTGCTCTACACCCTGTACTCGCGCGCCTGTGACCCGGTGCTCGAATTCATGAAAGCCGGCGGCCAGTTCGATGACGAGGCCATCGTCGAATGGGTGACGGGCACCTGTTTTGACGGCCTGCGCGGGCGTTGAGCCTGGGGCGATCCTGGCTTGAGCCCTCTGCGATCACGGTAAGGGCTTGAGGCCCAGCTCCAGCAAAAACCGATTGTGCGTGTCTTTGGCGGTTTGGATGGCCGCCTCAATCGCTTGCAACTCCTTGTGGGTCGCGTCCAGATCAATCTCCGCCTCGCCCACCGCCGTGCTGATGTAGCGCGAAATATTCAGGTTGAAATCGTTTTTCTCGATCTCAGTCATGCCCACGCAGCGTGAGTAGCGGGCCTCTTCCTCGCGGAACTGGTAGGTCTTGATGATCTTGGCGATGTGCTCGGGCTTGAGCTGGTTTTGCCGCTTGCCCTTCTCAAAATGCTCCGCGGCGTTGATGAACAACACGTCGTCCGGCTTCTTACACTTCTTGAGCACCAGAATGCACACCGGAATACCGGTGGAATAAAAAAGGTTGGCCGGCAGGCCGATCACCGTGTCGATGTGTCCGTCTTTGAGCAGCTTGGTTCGTATGCGCTCTTCCGCCCCGCCCCGGAACAGTACCCCGTGTGGCAGGATGATGGCCATTACGCCTTCATCTTTGAGGTAGTGAAAGCCGTGCAGCAAAAAAGCAAAGTCCGCCGCTGACTTGGGCGCCAGGCCATGGCTCTTGAAGCGCACATCGTCGGCCAGCGCGTCGGTCGGCTCCCAGCGGTAGCTGAATGGCGGGTTGGCCACGATGGCGTCAAAGCTCGGCCGTTTGGCCGGGTTCTGCTCGCGCATCATGTCCCACTCGTTGGCCAGGGTGTCGCCGTGGAAGATCTCGAACTCCGTGTCCTTCACCCCGTGCAGCAGCATGTTCATGCGCGCCAGGTTGTAGGTGGTGATGTTCTTTTCCTGGCCGAAAATTTTGCCGATCGTGCCGCCCGTCTTGCCGCTGGCCCCGGCCACCTGCTTGCGCACATTCAGAAGCAGCGAGCCCGAGCCGCAGGCAAAGTCCAGCACACTCTCCAGCCGCTGCTTGGTGCCGGTTTTGGGCTCCTGGCTGTCCAGCGTGACGATGGCCGACAAGATGTCTGAAATCTGCTGCGGGGTATAGAACTCGCCCGCCTTCTTGCCAGACCCGGCGGCAAACTGGCCGATCAGGTATTCGTAGGCGTCGCCCAGCGCGTCTACGTCGGTCGAAAACGCCGCCAGACCATCAGCAATCTTCTGAATGATGGCGCAAAGCTTGGCGTTGCGGTCGGTGTAAGTCTTGCCCAGCTTGGGCGAGCTCAGGTCGATCTCGGAGAACAAGCCCTGAAACGTGCTCTCGAACGATTCGGTCTCAATGTACTTAAAGCCTTCTTGCAGCGTACGCAGCAAATACGTGTCTTGCGTGCGCGCCATGTGGGCAATGCTGTTCCACAGGTGCGCGGGCTCAATCACGTAATGCACTTTGCGGCGCATCTGCTTTTCAAAGTCCGCAACGTCGCCCTCGTTTTGGGCGTACCACAGCGCCAGCGGTACCTCGCGGGCGTCATCGGCCACTGCGGGATAGTCTCGCCCCAATTCTTTTTTGGCCGCCGTCTCGTAGTTGTCGGACAGGTAGCGCAGAAACAGGAACGACAGCATGTAGTCGCGGAAATCGTCCGCGTCCATCGCCCCGCGCAGTTGGTCGGCAATGGCCCAGAGGGTGTTGCCCAGTTGTTTCTGCTTGGTTTGAGTCATCGGTGCGTTCTATCAAGCGCTCAGTGCAGCTCAGCCGGTGAGCCGCAGCATTTTTTGAACTTCTTGCCACTGCCGCAAGGGCAGGGCTCGTTGCGGCCCACCTTCGTGCTCATGACCTGGGCGGTGTGACGCTCGGCCACGGCCTGGCGCAGCGGCAGCCAGTAGGCGTGCATTTGCAGCACGCTGTCTTCAAATTGCGAGGCCAGGGCTGCACGTTGCTCGGGCGTGCGGACCAGGTCGTCCCATTCGGGTGGCGCATCCTCATCACCCAGCAGCGCAATCGGGTGATACCACTGCTGGCCCTGCGGGTCGCGCAGCAGCGGTTGCCAGGCGGCCTCGCTCAACTTCACCCCCTGGGTAAAGCCGTGTGCCCAACCCTCTGCATCGGTTTCGTCGGTGCCGCTATAGCCAAAAGTGGGCCACAAAGGCGCAAACACCTGCGGGCTGTGCTCCAGCCCACCCACGATGCTGTTGTAGTGCCGCATGATCAGGCCCAGCAGGTGGTTCACCTGCTCCAGGCTGTCCATGGGCGGCATCATGCCCCCATCGTCCAGGTCCCACACCTTGGGCAGCCACCGGCTGGGCATCACGGTTTCGGGGCCAATGGCAATGGCGTGCAAAAAGCCGTCCAAGGTGTCCAGCGTCATGCCCTGGTCGGCGTCCACCGTCAGCAACAGCCCCTCCAACTCGGCCAGCTCTTCTTCTGACAGCGGCGCCATCATGTGCTGCGGGCTGGCCACACCCGCGGCCGGCGACGCCGTTCCTTGCGCAGCGAGCTTGGCAAAAAACTCGGCTTCGCTGGCCATGGCCTCGGCCTGCGCATTGGCGCAAAAGCGATGGATGCCGCCCTCGGCCTGTATCGCGTCCAGCGCTGCGTCCAGCGCCGCCTGGTCAGTGGTAAAGCGCTCATCAAACACGGTGGACGTGCCCTGCTCGTCCTGGATCTCCAAAATCCAGTCCGGCTCGTCTGCGCCCCGGTAAATGTCAATGTGCAGCGTATGCCCCTCGCCGCTGAGCGTGCGCTCCAGCGGGGAGTGGACGTTGTTGTAGGTGTCGTCGTTGTCGGTCATCAGTGTCTTGCGCTTCGGCTGGTGGCATCAGGGCTTGGCCCTCATTTTCAGCGCAGCCTCCAGCGCCTTCAGCTCAGCCTCGTCTTGCGCATCGGCGGCGCGGGCCTCGGCAGCTGTGCGGCGTTGATCAAATTCCACGTACAGCTCGCGCACCTTTTGGTAAAAGCGCTTTTCCGAGGCGCGAATGTCGCGGATGCGCGCCAGCATCTCGTAGAAGTAGTCCGGGCGACCGTCCGGGTTCCTCAAGCGCTCGTCGTCCATCACAAAGCCCTTGGCCAGGTACTCCTTGAGGATGGTGGACGCCCAGCGACGAAACTGCACCCCGCACGGTGAACGCACGCGGTAGCCCACGGCCAGGATGGCGTCGAGCTTGTAGAGCGTGACAGTGCGCTGCACCTTGCGCGAGCCTTCGGTTTGAACTACCGAGGATTCCTCGGTAGTTGCCTCACGGCTCAGTTCCCCGTCCTCGAAGATGTTTTTGAGATGCAGACCCACGTTGTCCGCGCTGACATCGAACAACTCGGCCATTTCGCGCTGCATCAGCCAGACGGTATGTTCCTGGGCCCGCAGCTTGATCTGGCTCTTGCCGTCTTGTGTGGTGTAGAGCATCAGTTCGTTCATGCTGCGGTTGCCTTGGTCGCGGGCTTCTCGAAGATGTCTGGCAAAGCGAACTGGTAGCGACCCAGGAACGCGTCCAGGATTTGGCGGAACAGTCGTTTGTTGTCGTCCACCATCTCTGAGGGCTGGTAGATATCGTACTTGCCGTGGCTCAGGAGGTTTAGCGCGCGGGCGAACAGGTCTTTGTCATCCAGGCCGTGAATACAGGATGAGAAGTCGTCTTTGCCGAAGAAGGTGGCAGTCTTCTCCAGGATGCTGCGCAGCATGTTGAAGTGGTAGGTGTAGAGCTTGCCGCCGTCCGCCGCTTTCTTGACCTCGGCCAGCATGGAAACATGGTGGAAAAAGGGCGTGTCGTCGGTGGCCCGCAGCGTGTAAGTGACGCCCCGCTCTGGGCGGTGCAGGAAGTACTTCCTGTGCGCATCCCTCTTCAGCTCATTGCAAACCACGTTGAAGAACAGGGCGTGGTGCGACGACACCACCGCCTTGATGGGGGCTGGCACCATGCGGGGTGTGTTGTTGGCCTCGCTCCGCGCTCCCGCGGCCACCGTTTCGGCGCGCGTACGGCTCTTTGCCTCGCGCAGCAGCTTGGCCAGGTCGCTGGCCACGGCAATCGCATTGTTGTCGTCCAGCGAGGTGATGGGGTCGTCGATGTACAGGTGCTTCACCCACTGGTACGACTGAGCTCCGTCAATGACCCGTTCGCAGATGGCCATGAACACACACCAGATGAAGATGTTTTCTTCGCCGCGCGACACTTTGATGTGGCGAGTCTCACCCTTGCGGAAGCTGACGGTCCACTTGTCGTAGTCGATGTCGAACAGAAAGTCCGCGTAGCGCGCCAGGTAGTGGCCAATGCGCTCGTCCAGGACCAGTTCCTTCAGGCCCTTGAAGAACTGCGAGTCGGTGTTGATGTGCAGGCGTCGCTCGCTGTCTTTTTCCAGGTCGTTGTCCCAGGAGAACAGGTCTTCGGTGAAGGCGTTGAAGTACAGCGTGTCGGGTTGGCCCTTGTTCCTGCGCTTGCCTTCGTCCTTGAAAGCCATCGACAGGCGGGTCTTGCCCGTGCCGTTGTAGGCATAGAGCAGCAGAAAGTCCTGACCGCCGCCGTTAAGGTCGTCGCGCAGCCGGGCGGCCAGACGGCGCAGGTCGGTGAAGCGGTGAATCTTCGGCTTGTCGCTCATGCGTCCAGCGCCTCCGCCGAGGGAAATAGCTGCTGCATCAGGCCCTGCTTGTGGACCTTGAGGGTGTCGAGTTCCGTGGTGGCGGCGGCGATGAGGACGTCGAGGCTGCTCATGAACGAGGCGATGCGTTTTTGTTCATCAAGTGCTGGCAGATGAACTGGCAATGCTTCTAAAGCGCCGGCATTTACATTCTTCTGTGCCCCTCCGGCCTCTGCACCCATGATGAACCGTTTCCCGATGTCGGAATTTATATACGCACATAGGTAATCTGGACTCAGGACATCCTTCTTTGGGCGAGTTATAAGAGACGTAAAGCACTGCGCATTGTGGTGACGCTGTGTAACGACAGCTGATAGCCCGGGATAGCCAGTTCTCACCGTTATTACGTCTCCGGCCCTCAATCGCTTGTTCTTGTGAGTCACTTCGTAAGCGGGATCGATAAATAGGAGGCTGGAATCGTCTATTCCCCCTTCCTTGATGTTTTGATTCCTAAGCATAGGCACGCCTGTCTCACGATATGCATGAGTGGCAGCGCTTGCGATTCCGACCATAATCTTTTCGGCTAGCGCAGCGAGAGGCAATTCACGCCATTCTTCGGCGTTCTCAAATTCGGGAAACCGCACGCGGGGCTGGGTTTCCCCTTCTCGGGGGAAAAGCTGCTGCATCAGCCCTTTTTTGTGGGTCTTGAGCGCAACCACTTTGCGCGCTTGCGCGGAGATAAGCTCGTCCACCGAACTCAGGCAGTCGGCGATTTTTTGTTGCTCTTCCGGCGTTGGGGTTGGAATCTGCAGCTCGGAAAATTGCTTGTAGCTGATCATCTTTCCATCACGAAGTCCTTCAAGGTTCTTGGTGAGGATTTGAATGAATCTGTCGGTCTTCAGGTAGTGCTTGTAGTAGGCATCAGTGCCTTCTGCGCGCCGCCGCAAGATGACATACGCTGGACTGCAGATGCCGTGGTACTGCGAGTATTCAATGCCACCTTGAAAAGAGCGTAGGCTGATGATGAAGTCGCCCACTTGGACAACTTTGTAGCTTTCAATGCTTTTGTCCGTTACAGAAACATGGTAGTCAATCATGTCCCGCGGAATAGCCCCGTGCTCTTGCGTGATCGCCAGCACAGGGAGACCGGGTGGCGGGTTCTTGTCGTTGACTTGATCGAACAGATAGTTGCCTGAGCGCTCCTTCCACGCGCCGGCCCCCCGAAACTCCGGAAACCGCAACTTCGGCACCACCACGGTCGTGGCTTGGTCCTTCGTGGACTTGGTCTTCATGCCTCTGCCTCCCGGCTGATTTGGGCGATGAAGTGTTCCATCTCTTCCTTGCGTGGCAGCTCGACGGCGTAGCGGGAGACAAAGACCTGGTTGTTCAGGTCGCCCAGGGCGAACTCGACCAGCGTGTCGTTCTTGCGCGTGCACAGCAGGATGCCAATGGGTGGCTGGTCGCCCGGGGTCATCTGGTGCTTTTTGTAATAGGCCACGTAGGTGTTGAGTTGGCCCAGGTGTTCGTGGCGGAAGGCGTCGGTCTTGAGCTCCACCAGCACATGGCACTTGAGGATGCGGTGATAGAAGACGAGATCGATGAAGAAATGTTCATCGCCGATGAGGATGCGCTTTTGCCGGGCCTCGAAGCAAAAGCCGTGACCCAGCTCCAGCAGGAAGTCTTGCAGGCGGTCGAGCAGGGCGTCTTCTAGGTCGGATTCGGCCATGACATCGCGCGATCGCAGGCCGAGGAATTCAAAGACATAGGGGTCGCGGATGACGTGGGCGGGCTGCAGCGTGTCCGCGGCCGCGTGGGCCTGGGCGGAGAGCTGGGCCTTGTCTTTGGACAGGCCACTGCGCTGGTAGTACAGGCTGTCGATCTGGCGGCGCAGTTCGCGCACCGACCAGTTCCCGCGCAGGCACTCCAGCTCGTAGAAGCGGCGCTGGGTGTCGTCTGAGAGTTGAATCAGTTCGGCCAGGTGGGTGAAAGAGAGCCGCAAGATCAGTTCAGGATGGGCCGGTGGCGATTGTGGAGTCAGTGACTCCCGAATTGGGACGGGCGGGGGCGATGCCAGCGCCAGGAGCGGCCCCAGTTCTGGCAGCAACAAAGATTGTGGAGTCAGCGACTCCACAATCTGCGGATACGTGAGATAGAGCTGACGAAACCGATAGAGTTCGCGGCGGTCGCAGCGAGCCCAGCCCTGTTTTACCAGGCGCTTGGCCAGGGTGTCCATCAACTTGTCGCCATAGGCCGCGCGATCTGCGCCCTGGCGTTCGTACACTTCAATGCGGTAGCCAATAAGCCAGTTCCGCAAGGTCAGCGCGACATTGATCGCTTTGGCTGCGAAATGCCTGGTTTGCTGGTGGATATGGACGATGGACGTGACCAGCTCGTCAAAGTCCCCGGGTGCCGCGGCTGGTGCTGATGGCTTGTTCCCGTGTATCGGCGTTTTCTTGTTGCTCATGGCGCCCCCTCGTTGCCGTCACTGCGCACCAGCTGCTGGGCCACGGGCGCCAGCGCGGCAATGGACGCGCCGGTGATGTCGTCGCGGTGCACCAGGGTGTTGACCCGCAGCTCTTGCAGCGAAGCTTGCGGCACTTCCAGAATGCCCGATGAGTGAAAGCCCTGCTTGCCCTGTTCGCGGCGCAGATGGCGCTTGATGAAGGCCAGCGCCTCGGCGTATTGCTCAAGAAGTTCGGCAGCCATGTCACCGTGGTGGTGGCGATCATCTTCCAACAAACAGCGCCTTGGCTCCCGCATGTCCAGCCCTTCCTGCAGCGTGGGTTCGGTGAGGCACATGGATTCACTCATACGCGCTGAGCCCCGAAATCTCGCGGCCCCCAGTGCGCTGCGTGAGCAGGGGGTGCAGGTCTTTCATCAGGGCGAGTTCGGCCTGGGTGCGGGCTTTCCAGCTCAGGTCCAGTGGCGCCATGAGGTCGCTCAAGTTCTCGCCGTCAAAAATCATGCGGTCAAGGGTGCGGTCCACGAAGGCTTTCAGGGCGGCGGTGGCCAGGCCGTGCCGGCTGGCGATGTCAGCCAGCGCTTGGGCGTCTTTTTGGGCCTTGAAGCGGGCATAGCCGTCGCGGATGGCGGCTTCACTCAGGCCCTCGCCCGCTTTGAGTGTGCCTATGTATTGGGCTATCGACTCACGCTCGTTCATGAACTTGGCGTCGGCGCTGATGAGGCCGATGAGTTCGTCTCGGCTCATCTTGGCCTTGGTGGGGCCCTTGCCCACTTCGCCGGCCGAGTATTTGGCGATCAGGCCCATGATGTAGTCATAGTCGATGACGGATGACGCAAACAGGACGAATTCGAAGTCGAGTTGGTCCACAGCGGCATCGTCGCCGTCGCCCTTCTTGCCGCCTTGGCCTTGTTGCGCCTTGAGCCGTTTGGCGGTTTCCAGGTACTGCCCCTTAAAGCCGCGTAGGTTGTCGACGGGCAGCACTTGCTCGATGGTGGCTTTGTGCTCGTCGGTGAGGTCGGTGTATTGGTCGAGCTGGGTCTTGAGGCGCTGCACCTCTTTGAAGTGGGTAATGAAGGCGGCGCGGGCGGCGTCGCCCTTGAGGTTGGCCACGTCAGAAGGCGTGCAGGCCAGGCCTTGAGACGTCATGAATTCGCCAAGCTTCTGCACGGCGGTCTCCAGCTTCTGGATGACCACCGGCGCCTTGTCTACCAGCCAGATTTCGCGCGCCTGCTCAGCGGTTTTTTGACCGGAGAAAAGGGCAATGGCCGCATCGACCGCGTCTTGCTGCTGGCGAAAGTCAAGGATGTTGCCATAGGGCTTGGTGCCATTGAGCACACGGTTCGTGCGGCTGAACGCCTGAATCAGACCATGGTGCTTGAGGGGCTTGTCCACGTACAGCGTGTTCAGGAACTTGGAGTCAAAACCGGTGAGCAGCATGTCCACCACGATGGTGATGTCGATTTTTTGTGCGGCTGGGTAGTCGGCGTTGGGCCACTGCTGGTCTTTGATGCGCTTTTGCACGTCCTGGTAATACAGGTCGAATTCGCTCAGGCGGTGTGCGGTCGAGTAACGGGCGTTGTAGTCGGCCACGATGGCTTGCAGCGCCTGTTTCTTTTTCTCGGGCTCGACCCGGTTGTCCTCTTGCTCCTGCTGTAGATCGCTGGAAAGCTGCTTGATGTCTTTTTGGGCGGCTTCGCTTTCCGCCAGCTCGGCGGGTGGTGAGAACACGCAGGCGATGTTCAGCGGCTTGAAGTCGGGGTCGGTGGCCTGTTTGTCGGCCTGCATGGCTTTGAACAAGGCGTGATATTCGATGGCGTCGTTGATGGACGCGGTGGCCAGAATGGCGTTGAAGCGCCGCCCGCCTGTGGCGGCGTCATGCTTGGACAAAATTTCGCCCACGATGGCCGCTTTGGGGAAGGGTGGTTTCGGTCCGTCGTTTTTTGGCGCCCCCTTTTTGATGGTCTTTGCCTCTTTTTCTTTCTTGGATTTCGGCTTGAAGTAGTCGATGTGAAAGCGCAGCACGTTGCCGTCTTCGATGGCGTTGGTGATGGTGTAGGCGTGGAGCTGTTTTTCAAACAGGTCTTGCGTGGTGCGCATGGAGGCCTGCGTGTCCTCGATCTTTTGCTGGCTGGCATTGGCCTCGAAGATGGGTGTGCCGGTAAAGCCAAAGAGCTGCGACTTGGGGAAAAACGCTTTGATGGCTTGGTGGTTGTCGCCGAACTGCGAGCGGTGGCATTCGTCGAAGATGAAGACGATGCGTTGGTCGCTCAGCGCTTCGAGCTGCTCTTTGTAGGTGGCCTGCCCGCTTTTGGCGCGTTGCTTGTTGCGTTTGCTGCCCTCGTCCAGCGCCAGTCCGAGCTTTTGGATGGTGGTGACGATGACTTTGTCGGCGTAGTCCTCGGACAACAAGCGGCGCACCAGACTGGCGGTGTTGGTGTTTTCTTCGACACAGCCTTCCTGAAAGCGGTTGAATTCTTCGCGGGTTTGGCGGTCGAGGTCTTTGCGGTCCACCACAAACAGGCATTTTTCAACCGCCGGGTTGTCTTTGAGCAAGGTGGATGCCTTGAAAGAGGTGAGCGTTTTGCCACTGCCGGTGGTGTGCCAGATGTAACCATTGC
>JAXITB010000051.1:0-11008 GCA_034680305.1 Polaromonas sp.
CGAAGACATCAACAAGGCGGTTGCACTGGTGCGGGCAACGCCGGGCGTCAAGAGCGTCAAAAACGACATGCGGGTCAAAGGCCAATGAGCGCGACAAGCGCTCACGGGATGTGAATCATGCTCGAAACGATTGCCATCATTCTGATCGTGCTCTGGATCTTGGGCCTGGTGTCTTCGTACACCATGGGCGGGCTGATTCACATCTTGCTCGTCATCGCGCTGGTGGTGCTGCTCTTTCGCCTGCTGCGGGGCCGGGGGGCATGACTGCGCCCCGGCCTTTCACGCATCCACTCCTCATGGTGCTTGCTCGTCAAGAGCGCTGCCACGCGTGAAAGCGCTCCAACCAGCCCAGAATCCGCTCAGGCGCATGGGTCCGCTTCCACTGGCCGGCCGCGTACTTGTTGGCCTCTGACAGGGTGGGATAGGTGTGAATGGTGCCCAGGATCTTGTTCAGGCCAAGCCCGTGCTTCATGGCCAATACATATTCGGCCAACAGGTCGGCGGCATGCTCACCGACGATGGTCACCCCCAGGATCTTGTCTTTGCCGGGCACGGTGAGCACCTTGACAAAGCCGTGGGCAGTGCCGTCGGCGATCGCCCGATCGAGATCGTCAATGCCGTAGCGGGTCAACTCGTAGGGCACGCCCTGCTCCCGGGCCTCAGTCTCGGACACTCCCACACGGGCCACCTCGGGGTCGGTGAAGGTCGCCCAGGGGATGACGGAATAGTCGGCCTTGAACCGTTTGAATCGTCCAAACAAGGCGTTGACGACGGCATACCAAGCCTGGTGCGCGGCGGTGTGGGTGAACTGGAAGGGTCCGGCCACATCGCCCACCGCATAGATGTTGGGATACTGCGTCTGCAGGTAGCCATTGGTCTGGATGGTGTTTCGGGGCGTCAGCGCGATGCCCAGTTCCTCCAGACCATAGCCGGCAACGCGGGGGCTGCGGCCGACCGCGCACAACAATTCATCAAAGGCGATGGCCTGTTCTTGCTCACCGCAGCGCACGATCAGGCGCTTTTGCCCCTCACTGACTTGCACCCGCACCGCCTGGTGGCCGGTGAGAACGTTGACGCCATCGGCGCGCAGCGAGGCGGCAACGAGTTCGCTCGCCTCGGGGTCTTCGCGCACCAGGAGGCGCGGGGCCATCTCGACCTGGGTCACCGTGCTGCCCAACCGGGCAAAGCTTTGCGCGAGCTCGCAGCCGATGGGCCCACCGCCCAAGACCAGCAGACGGCCCGGCAATTGCTTCAGGCCCCAGAGGGTGTCGCTGGTCAGGAAGCCGACGTCATTCAGGCCAGCGATGGCGGGGATGAGGGGACTGGCACCCGCCGCAATCACGATGTTGCGGGTACTCAAGGTCTGCTCCGATCCATCGGGCAATCGCACCGCCACCGTCCAGGGTGAGGTGATGCGCGCGTGGCCCTGCAGCACCTCCACGCCCAGCGAGGTGTAACGCTCGATGCTGTCATGCGGCGCGATGGTCTGAACCACCGCCTGCACGCGCTGCATCACCGCCGCAAAGTCCACCTCGCCCTGCGCATTGGGCACGCCCAGTTGCCGAGCCTGCCGCACCTGCCAGATGGCCTTGGCCGAGCGGATCAAGGCTTTGCTGGGCACGCAGCCGTAGTTGAGGCAATCCCCACCCATTCGGTGCGCCTCGATCAGGGTGACCTTGGCCTTGACCGCTGCAGCCACATAGGCCGAGACCAGCCCGCCCGCACCGGCACCGATGACCACCAGGTTGCGATCAAAACGCTTGGGGCGCGGCCAGTGGGCATAGACCTTGCGCGCATGCAAGGCACTGACCATGAACTTGGCAACGAGCGGAAACAAGCCCAGCAGCACCAGACTGCCCAGGAGTGCGGGCGACAGCACGTCACTGGCCGCGTCGATCGCAGCCAGTTGCGTGCCCGCATTCAAATACACCGCCGTGCCCGCCAGCATGCCGATCTGGCTGACGACATAGAACTTTCGGGCGCCCAGGGTGGTCAGGCCCATCAGCAGGTTGATCAGCCAAAACGGGAACACGGGGACGAGCCGGAGGGTGAGCAGGTAAAAAGTGCCGTCCTTAGCCAAGCCTTCGTTGATGGGCTCAAGCCACTTTCCCAATCGCTGTTCGATGACATCACGCAACAGATAACGCGAAACCCAAAAGGCCAGCAACGCGCCCAGGCTGGAGGCAAACGACACCAGCAACAAACCCAAGGCCCAACCGAACATCGCGCCGGCCGCCAAGGTCAGGATGACGGCGCCGGGCACGGACAGGGCAGCGGCCAGCAGGTACACGGCGAAGAAAGCCAGTGCGGTCTGCGCAGGGTCAGTGGCGTACAGACTGGCCAGTGTGTCGCGACTGGCCTTGAGTTGCTCCAGCGTCAGCCATTGGCTCAGATTCCCATACCGCTCAGCGGCCCACAGGCCCAGCACGGCCACCAGGAGCAGGACCCAGCGCTTCCAGTAAGCCGCCAAATTCATCGAGCCGCCCCCTCTGGAACGGGCCCATCGGCCAGACGCGATCGCTGCGTGGCGAGTTCGGTTCGGGCAAGCAAAGGCAGGGACAGTCGCATGGTGCTTTCAGATTCGGTTGATGCCATTTTCAACCGAGATCCGGCAGGAAAGTCAGCCAAAGCGCTGAGCTTACTGCTGATCGCAGGGTGAGTCGGCCGCAACAAAGTGAAGATCGGCAAAACCGGCGCGGGCCGATGACTGGGTGTTGTCGGTGTCTGCCGTGACGGCCAATTGCACCGCTTGCGCGCCTTGACCAAAAAGCCTAAGCACATCCTGACGCACATCCACCCGCTCCCAGACCCAACGCTTGGCTTGGGCATCACCGCTTCGCAAAACCACCATCTGCGTGCGGTCGGTGTAGGCGTTGGGGCGAACGGTCCCGACGGGCTGGCGGTTGTCCCAGACATAGTTGATCGCCGCATCGGGCAGGTCCTGGCCCCAAACCGCGCGCGCCAGAGCCAGCTGTGCACGCAGTCCCAGTCCGAGGGAGGCCGCCGGCAGGCGAAAGCTGACGTAGACGCGCGCCGCATAGTCGTCGCCCTCGCGCAGGCGCATGTCGGCTCGGCTCAAGCTGGCGTCGATGCGCCAGCGCCAGCACAGCACAGGCGTCGCATTGAGGTCGACCGCAATGGGCCTGGCCATGAGCGACATGCTCGCCTGCGAATTGACCTCCAAGGCCTTGACCCCCTCCCACTGTACCCACCGGAAGGCATTGGGCCGCAAGCCCGACTTGAGCCGGACCTCTTGCCAGGGCAGGAGCTCAGAGTCGAATCGACCGACCCACTGCACCCGCGCCGGATCGCCGGGCGCTGTGACGGCCGCACTGGCCCCAGCGGCGGTCGATACCGACAGCGCCCCCAAGACAAGCGCGAGTCGGCCGATCACGGAGCCACGAGCCCGCCAAAGGCGCTCACGCGTCGTCGCGGATGCCGTTGCGCAGGGTGCCGATGGCATCAACCACGATCTCGCACACATCGCCCGGCTTCATGAAGACCTGCGGGTTGCGCTTGTTGCCCACACCGCCTGGGGTGCCGGTCACGATCACGTCACCGGGCGACAGTGGGATGAAGGTGGAGATGTAGGCGATCTGACGCGGGATGCTGTGGATCATCTTGTCGGTGGTGGAGTCCTGCAGCACCTGACCATTGAGTACGGTCTGCAGACGCATCACCTGACCCGGTGCAATCTCGTCGCTGGTGACCATCCAGGGGCCAAAGCCGCCGGTCTTGTAGAAGTTCTTGCCGGGCGTCCACTGCGAGGTGGCGACCTGCCAGTCGCGCACCGAGCCGTCGTTGTAGCAGCTGTAGCCCGCAATGTGCTTCCAGGCGTCTTCTTCCTTGATGCGGCGCCCACCCTGGCCAATGATGACCGCGATCTCGGCTTCGTAGTCCAGGCGGTGCGACTCGGGTGGGCGCACGATGTCCTGGCCGTGGCCCACTTGGGAGTCGGGCAGGCGAAGAAAGATCACCGGGGTTTCGGTGATCTCGCGGCCGGTTTCGCGCACATGCTCGCCGTAGTTCAGGCCGATGCAAAAAATCTGACCGGGGTTAGGAATGACGGGCAGCAAACTCAGCTGCGAGAACTTGAGGGAGGACTTGTGGGTCTTGGCCGCTTGCGCGGCGGCCCCAAAAAGATTCTTGGCGATCAAGGTTTTGAGATCGGGGGCCTGCGCGCCCAGCACGGGCGTGAGGTCGAGCACGTCGTCGCCTTGGACCAGGCCGTAAGAGGGCAGGCCTTGGTGGAGGAAGCTGATCAGTTTCATGGTCGGTCTTTCAGTGGAACAAAAGAAAAAACATCAGTGCAGCCGCGCAGAAATCTCCCGGGCGGCACGCTGGATGAGCGGCGTGAGCTTGGCCCGGTCGATCACCGCCATGCGCTGCACGGTGGTCACCAAGGACAGCGCACCGATCACGCTGCCGTCGGCTTGCTGCAAGGGCACCGCAATGGCGACCAGGTTGGGCTCGAGCTCACCGTTGGAAAAATAAAAGCCGTTCTTGCGGATTTGACTGTAGTACCGACGAAACGCCGGCCAGTCGGTGGGCAGGCCAGCGGCGGCAATCTCGGCCGGATGGGCGTCGAAAATTTTATGCAACTGCGCCGTCGGCAGCCCCGCCAGGATGACCTTGGGGGCACCCCCCTGAAACAGCGGACGCGGCCGTCCACGGCCATAGCTCAGGTCTGGCGGCGTGGCACCATACTCACGGTGGGTGTCGAGCAACTGGCTGCCGTGCAGGCTGGAGATCACACAATCAAAACCGGTTTGTGCCACCAACTCCTTCATGAACGGCACGCCACACTGCAAGACCGGGTCGGCCTGACGAATGAAATGGTCGAGCACGATGATGCGCGGCCCCAAGGTGAACTGGGCATCGGCCACACGCTGAAGCAAACCCGCCTCGCTCAGGGTCTTGAGGTAACGGTAAGTGGTCGGCAGGGACACGCCCAGCGTTTCGGCAATGTCCTCGGCACTCCAGTGCAGGCGCTGGTCAGAAAACAGCTCAAGCACACCGAGCATGCGCGCCAGGCTGGAGTCGGCTTTGTCGGTCATGGCGGACAGCGATCAGTGGGTCAAGTCGGCCAGGGCGGGCAGCAAAGCACTGATGTCATCGAGCTCGCCAGCCGTTTTCGCCACCCCGAGAATGTAGCGGTCTGGGCGCAGCAATACCGCACGAACGCCGTATTGACGCAGCCAGGCTTGCACCTCGGGGTCTTCTGCGATCAGCACCACCGCGCCCTGATCCTGCCACCTTTGGTGGGTCTCACCGCTTGCGGCATCGAGCACCGCCGCCTCACCGATGACGGCGAAATTCAGGCCCAGCGTGGCATCGAGCAGACGGCCATCGGCCAACATGGGCTGGGGAAACACCTGAGCGACCGGGGCACTGTCGCCCCGCCACAAGCCCGGGCCGAGACGCGGCGCTGGAAACTCGAAGATCTCGGGCTGCCCCGCTTTGAACTTGGCATCGCGTTCGCGCGCCGCTTGCGGATCGGTCGTCTGGATGATCGCGCCAAGCTTGACGGCCAATTCGATGAAGGCCTGCGCATGCGGCGAGCGCTCGCTGCAGTAGGTGTCGAGCAGCGCATCGTCGGCACGGCCGCGAAGGACAGCGTGGAGCTTCCAGGCCAGATTGGACGCATCACGGATGGCCGCGCACATTCCCTGCCCCAAAAACGGCGGCGTCTGGTGCGCCGCGTCACCGGCCAGGAACAGTCGCCCCTGACGCCAGGTTTGGGCCATGACCGAATGGAAGGTGTAGATGACCGCGCGCTCGATGTCGGCCTGCCCTGGTTTGATCCATTTGCTGACCAAGCGCCACAGTGTTTCGGGCTGCACCAGCTGCTGCGGGTCATCGCCCGGCATCAACATGATCTCCCAGCGGCGGCGATTGCCCGTCACATTGCAGTAGGTCATCGGGCGGGCCGGGTCACAGTGCTGCACCGTGTGGTCGGGCAGGCCAGGCACGTCGGTCTTGAGCAGGGCGTCGAACACCAGCCAGGGCTGATGCAGGCCCAGATCCACCGCAGCTGAGCCGATGGCCTTGCGCACGAGGGATCTCGCGCCGTCGCAGCCCACGACATAGTGCGCCTGCACCGCATAGGCCTGCTGACGCGCCAGGTCGCTGACCTGCAAGGTGGCGCAGTCGTCGTCTTGCGCGATGGCCGTGACCTCATGCCGGGTGCGCACCTGCACCTGCGGGTAGCGACCCAGCCCCTGCCTCAGCACGGCCTCAAGCGCTGGCTGATGAAAGTAATGGTTGGTGGCGCAGCCATGCGGGCCACGCGCACTGGTGCCGCCGCGCATCAGCAAGGTTTCACCAGCGGCGTTGTTGAAATACATGCCCTTGAGGCCGGGGCGCGAAATGGTCTCGACCTCATGGCGCAGGCCCGCTGTTTCGAACACCCGCATCACCTCGCCGTCAAAGTGAATCGCACGCGGCAAAGGGTAAATGTCGGCGTCGCGTTCGAGCACCAGCACCGACAGGCCGTACTGGCCCAACAAGTTCGCCAGCGTGGCGCCGGCCGGGCCGCAGCCAATGATGGCCACGTCAAACACCGCCATGCTCATGCCCTGTAGCCCATCATCTGCGCCATCTCTGATTGCCACTGGGCACGGCTGCGGAATTTGGGTCGGCTGCGCGCCAGCGCTTCGGCCGCGGCCATCACCGCCTCGTCGCTCTGGTCCAGGTCGATCGGCTCGCGCAGCGGTTGCTCACAGTACCAGGGGGTGTCCATGAAAACCTCCAGCCGGTTGCCCTCGGGGTCGCGGAAATAGATCGACACCGCATTGCCATGGGTAGCGGTCACCAGATCGCTCACATCGGGTTCAGACCGGGCACGATTGCGCACCTCACGCAAGGTGGCCAGGTCTGGCACGCGCAGCGAAATCTGGTTGATCACGCTGAAGGCCAGATCGGCCGGGCGACCGGTGGCCAACACGATCTGGTGATGCTCGGTCGGGTCGCGGCTGAGAAACACCAACTGCACCGTGCCCAAAAGGCCACGGTCGGTTTCAAAAAAGCCCAGCGCCTCGCGATAGAACCGCGCCATGCGCTCGATGTCACGCACATAAAAACCCATGTGACTGAACACCAGCGAGTTGCGCTGACTCAATGGACCCAACATGCGACGTCTCCAGCATGAAAAAGATGCCGGATTCTATCGGGATAATATGGACTAATAATCTACGGGTTTCTTCTATTATGAGAATTTTTTGATTTTCTTAAAGTTCCACAAGTGCTTCGATCGTGCCCTCACCCAAGGAGAACCCCGCATGAACCAAACCACCTGCCGCACAGGCTTGGCCACTTTGGCCCTGGCCTTGATCAGTGCCTTGCCTGCCTTCGCTCAGGACTACCCGAACAAGCCCATCAAGATCATTGCGCCCTTCCCGCCGGGCACCGGCCCGGATGTCAACACCCGAGAGATCGCGCAGGAGTTGAGCAAGGCGCTGGGGCAGTCGGTGGTGGTGGAAAACCGCCCTGGCGCATCGAGCATGATCGGCATGGAGGCCGGTGCCAAGGCTGCGCCCGATGGCTACACCCTGGTCATGGGCTCGACCTCTTCGATGTCGGTGCTGCCCAACACCCACGGCAGCAAGGTGCCCTACAGGGTCGATCGCGACTATGTGCCCATCAGCATCGTGGGCCTGCTCAACACCGCACTGACGGCGCATGCCGGGCTGCCAGAAAAAAATGCCAAGGAACTGATCGATCGCCTCAAGAAGCAGCCCGGCTCCGTCACGGCCGCCACCTCAGGGGTGGGCAGCTATTCGCATCTGTCCGGTGAGTGGTTTGCATCGAGTGCGGGCGTGAAAATGAACTTCGTGCCTTACAACACCAGCAGCCCCTATGCTGACTTGGCGGCCGGGCAAGTCAATGTGATCTTTGACGCCTTGCCGGCGGCCATCGGCAATGTGCGCGCTGGCAAGCTCAAGATTCTGGCGCTGACCGGCAAGAGCCGTCACCCCAATTTCCCGGACGTGCCCACCTTTGCCGAAGTCGGCTTGCCCGACTATGCGCCCACCGCCTGGATCGGCTTGCTGGCGCCGGCAGGCACGCCGGCGCCCATCGTCGCCAAGCTGGGCGAGGCCATGCAAAAAGCCGCCAGCCAAAACCCCGAACTGATCGCTCGCTGGCGCGCCATCGGCGGTGACCTGCGGGCACAGACGCCTGCCGAATTCGCGGCATTCCTCAAGCAAGACGATGCCCTGTGGGGGGCGGCCATCCGCAAGGCGGGCGTGAAGCTGGACTGAGGTCGGGGCGTCGCAGCC
The DNA here is from genome assembly GCA_034680305.1 of Polaromonas sp. Lineage (GTDB taxonomy): Bacteria > Pseudomonadota > Gammaproteobacteria > Burkholderiales > Burkholderiaceae_C > Polaromonas. The sequence goes on from JAXITB010000051.1 coordinate 8,280, forward strand.
ACGCCGTCCACGGATCCTCGTCCAGGGCGCTGGATTTGCCCCGGCCAATGTGCGAGACTGAACTGGCCCGGTAGGACCTGCTTGGTGACCAGCCACAGCGGTGGAGCGACTGAGCGCGGAGATGATCCGGGCACGGGCCTGGCCTGAGCTGGCTCAAAAGTGCGCACCGATGGATAGCCCTCTGACGTCAAGCAGCGCCAGCCTCTGGAGGCAGCGCATCGGCCGGGCGCCCCCCAAACGGGCGACATGCTCTCGCAAGCAAACATCAAGTTGGAATGACATGGACTCACATCTGAACATCGAACAGGTTTCACAAGCCGTGCTGCAGGCCGAAGAAAACAGGCGCCAGGCCTTGCTGGCAGGCGATCTGCAGGCCCTTGACGCCATGCTCTCGCCTGCGCTGGTCTACATTCACTCCAGCGGTGGGCAAGACAGCAAGGCCAGCTATCTGCAGCACATGCGCAGCGGCAGCCTGCAATACCAGAGCATGTCCTTCGAAGGGCTGACCGCCCACCCGGGCAGTTACTGCTGCATCGTCACGGGTCGCATGCTGGCGCAAGTCACCCGCCAAGGCCAGCCGATGAGCATCCGCAGCCAGTTCATGACGGTCTGGGCGCCAGCGCCCGGCACCGCAGCGCAACCGGTGTGGCAATTACAGGCCTACCAAGGGATGCCTTGGACGGGCTGAGCCAGGATGGCCGCCCAGCTTCGGGCCGGTGTCACCGGCCCGCGATCGCTGAGCGATCCCTGGCAGGGGGTGACAGGCGCGACCCCGCCCGTGCCGCAGAACGCACGCACCCACCTCGTCTACAAGCTTGAAAACATGCCCGCACGTTGACGCCATGAACCATCCCGCAGACGCAGCCCGACAGCTGGCCACTGGCTGGCTAACCCTGGAACACATCGAGGCCCTGCCAGAAGACGGACGTCCAGCCACCCGCGCCGAGGGCTATGCGGTGCAGGCCCTGTGGCCAGCCCTGGCCGGCCGGGTCGGCGGCTGGAAGATCGCCGCCACGAGCTTGGCCGGACAGCGCCACATCGGGGTCAGCGGCCCACTGGCCGGGCCGGTGTTTGCCAGCCGAGTGCATGCCAACGGCGCCAGTCTGGCTTTGACCGGCAACCGCATGAGGGTGGCCGAATGCGAGGTGGTCTTCACCTTCAAGCAGGCCATCGACCCGCGCCCGGAGCCCTGGACGCGCCAGGCGGCGCTGGCCATGGTCGAGCGCTTGATGCCCGGCATCGAGGTGCCCGACTCGCGGTTTATGCAATTCGAAAAAGCGGGCGAGGCGCAACTGATTGCCGACTGCGCCTGCTGCCATGAAATGGTCCTGGGCACTCCCCTGCCCCCACAAGGCCGGCTCGAAGAACTGGCCCAGTTGCGGGTGCAGGCCCAGATGAGCGACGGCCGGCAGTTCGAGGGCGTGGGCAGCCATGTGCTGGGCGATCCGGTGGAGGCCTTGCTGTGGTTCCTCAATGAAATGCGCAGCGTGGGTCAGCGCATCGAAACGGAGCAGTTCCTGACCACCGGGGCCTGCGTCACCCCCATCCCGGTTGAACCCGGGCAGACCCTGCAGGCCGACTTCGGCTGGCTGGGGCGCATGACGGTGAGCTTTGTCTGAGCGGGGTCGCTCTAGACAGACTTTCTCCCACACCCGCAGGAAGTCGTCCGACTGGCCATGAGCCGGATCGGCCGTCGGATGGCCTTCAAGCCGGATGACGGGCTCGCCGATCGAGCCCCTGACCATCACGACAGCCTGCCTCCAAACCAAGCAGCACCCCGTGGTGCGGGCCACTGAGCCTAAATCCGGCAGTTGGCCGCTCGACGTCTTCCTTACGGCCTTCTCACGCAAGCGCTTTTCGCCCTTTTCGGGCTTTACCTTTTGGGTGAGTCTGCTACGCGCCTGGGCCGAATCCACACCGCACACACTCCAGAGCCAAGGGTTTTCCCTTGCATATCGCATGAATGAATCATTTAATATATTAAATAAGTGCACCGAAAAACGCCCTTCATCCACCGCAATCTGCCGCGTCTGCTGCTGCAGGCGCGTGATGCCGTCATGGCACATACGCGCCCCAGCCTGCGTGAGCACGGCCTGTCGGATCAGCAATGGCGGGTGCTGCGGGTGCTGGGCGAGCATGCCCATGACCCGGCCGGCATCGAAACCGGCCGCGTGGCCCGCCAGGCCTGGCTGCTGGGACCGAGCCTGACCGGAGTGCTCTCGCGCATGGAGCGCGACGGCCTGATCGTTCGCGAACGCTGCCCACAAGACGCCCGCCGCACGGTGGTGCGGGCCACGGCGCTGGGCCTGGACAAAGTGCAGACGCTCTCGCAAACCATCGAGGCGCACTACAGCTGGATGGAGCAGCAACTGGGCAAGGACAAGCTGGGCCAGCTTTATGCCCTGCTCGACGAAGTGATCGCGCTTGAAACGCAGGACTTGGCCCCACAACCAGAGGCCATCCAGGCACTGAGCGAGGACGATGAAGCATGAACCACCAACCAGCCCCCTGGCAACCGAGTGGCACGGTCTACGGCGCCCTGCTCAACTTCAAGCGCGAATGGGACCTCTGGGCCCCACGCATGACGGCAGACCCCTACAAAGCGGCGCCGAAGGCGCCCGTGCTCTACGTCAAGACCGCCAACACCTTCTGCCCCGCAGGTCAGGACTTGCTGCTGCAGGACGGTGTGAGCGAAGTGGACATCGGCGCGAGCCTGGGGCTGGTCATCG
>JAXITB010000052.1:0-10848 GCA_034680305.1 Polaromonas sp.
ATTTCAATGTTCAAGACGGCCTGCTCCAAGTCCGTGCCGAGGCCGGAGTGGCGGGCGTCAGGTCAGGCGAGCCCGTCGTGGGTATGTATTCGGGAAAAACCTCGGTGGGCTTGGATGCCGAGGGGCACGGTAAATTGAGAATCGAAAGCGCTGTCGTGGGGCTGGCCATGGCCTTGATTCCGGTGGCGGTGGGCAGCCAGGAAGACTTCCGTTTCGAGAGGCTCAAGTAAGCCCAGGCCGGCGCTTGTGGGCCGCTGCTGCGTTTCATGGGTTTCTTGATCGTTCCATGTCCGACCGACCTGTGGCGCGCAGCCGGGACCGGCCGCTTTCGTCAGCCCATGCCCGCCAGCAGCGCCGCATTGCCGCCTGCCGCAGCCGTGTTGATGGTCACGGTTTGTTCGGTGCAGAAGCGCAAGAGGTAATGCGGTCCGCCGGCTTTGGGGCCGGTGCCTGACAGGCCCTCGCCGCCGAAAGGCTGCACACCCACCACCGCGCCGATCATGTTGCGGTTGACATAGACGTTGCCGACGCGCGCTTGCTGGGCCAGCTGCATCGCCCGGCTGTCGATGCGGGTCTGGATGCCCAGGGTCAGCCCGTAACCCAGGGCGTTGATCTCGTCCACCACTGTGCCCACATCGCCGCGCCAGCGCACCACATGCAGCACCGGCCCAAAGATCTCCTCGCGCAACTGGCTGATGTGGTCCAACTCGAAGGCGATGGGGGCCACCAGGCGTGGCACCGCAGCCGTTGGCATGGCTGTCTCGCCCACTGGCTTGGCTTGGCGCCGTAGGCGCTCGATGTGGGCCTGGATGCCAGCAAAGGCCTCGTCGTCGATGACGGGGCCCACATCGGTGGACAGCTTAGCCGGATCGCCCACGATCAACTCGGCCATGGCGCCCTGGATCATCTCGATCACCGCATCGGCAATGCCTTCATGGACGCACAACAGGCGCAGGGCTGAGCAACGCTGGCCGGCCGAACGGAAGGCACTTTGCACCACCGCATCGACCACTTGTTCGGGCAACGCCGTGCTGTCCACGACCATGGCGTTGAGGCCACCGGTTTCGGCAATCAGGGGCACGATCGGCCCGGCTTTGTCTGCCAGGGTCCGGTTGATCTGCCTGGCCACCTGGGTCGAGCCTGTAAAGCATACGCCGGCGGTGCGGGCATCGGCCACCAGGGCGGCGCCCACCGTTTGGCCGGACCCGTGAAGGAGGGTCAGGGCATCGTCAGGCACGCCGGCCTCGCGCAGCAAGTCAACCATGCGCTGGGCCACTGCCGGGGTCTGTTCGGCCGGCTTGGCGGCCACGGTGTTGCCCGTGACCAGCGCGGCCACCACCTGGCCGGTGAAAATGGCCAGCGGAAAATTCCAGGGACTGATGCACACAAAAACGCCCCGGCCGTGCAGGCGCAAGGTGTTGCTCTCACCGGTGGGGCCCGGCAGGGCCTGGTCGGCCAGGCGCTGCCGGGCCTGCTCCGCGTAGTAGCGGCAAAAGTCCACCGCCTCGCGCACTTCGGCCACGCAGTCGCCCAGCGCCTTGTGGGCCTCTTTGACCAGCAGACCACAAAATTCGGCCATGCGGGCATCGAGCAGGTCACCTGCCCGTGCAATGATGGCCGCCCGATCGCTCAGGGGACGGCCGCTCCAGGTGTCAAAGCCCCGCTGCAAGAGGTGCATGGCCTGGTCGATTTCGTACCGGCCGGCCACGGGCACCGCGGTGATCCGGGTGTGGGCCACCGCGTCCTCCAAGGGGCGGCGCTGCAGCCGGCAGCTCAGATCCAGCCCGGTCGAATTGCGGCGACGCTCACCGAAAAGCGCGCCAGGCAGCGCGAACGCCTCGATGGGCTCGCCGATCGCACAGGCCTGCAGCGGCGAGCGCAGCAGCGACTCCATGGGCACTTGTGCATTGACCAGCTGATGCACAAACGATGAGTTGGCGCCGTTTTCCAGCAGGCGGCGCACCAGGTAGGCCAGCAGGTCACGGTGCTGGCCCACCGGCGCATAGACGCGGCAGGCCATTGGGCCGCTGGCCAGTACTTCGCGATAGATGCCATCGCCCATGCCGTGCAGGCGTTGCATCTCGTAGTCTTTGTCGGGCTCGGCCCCGGCCCGCTCGGCCATCAGGGCAATGGCTGCGATGGTGCTGGCATTGTGGGTCGCAAACTGCGGGTAAAGCTGCTGGCGATGCGCCAGCAGCTCTTGAGCGCAGGCCAAGTAAGAAACATCGGTGTGTGGCTTGTGCGTGTAGACCGGATAGCCAGCCAGGCCCAATTCCTGGGCGCGCTTGATCTCGCCGTCCCAGTAAGCGCCCTTGACCAAACGCACCATCAGGCGCAGCTTGTGTTGGCGGGCAATGCGGGCCACTTCATTGATCACAGCCAGGGCCCGACCTTGGTAGGCTTGAACGGCCAGTCCGAAGCCCCGCCACTGCGGCACAGTGCGGCTGATGCGCTCGGCCAGCGCCTCAAACACATCCAGCGACAGCTCCAAGCGCTCGGCCTCTTCGGCGTCGATGGTCAGGTTGATGTTGGCTGCGGCAGCTTGCTCAACCAGACGCCAGATGCGGGGCAGGAGTTGGTCAAACACCCGCTCCCGCTGGGCGTCTTCATAGCGGGAGAACAGGGCCGACAGCTTGATCGAGATGCCGTCGACGCGCTCTGGCCTTGGCTCATGGCCCCGACTCGCGGCAATGCGTTCGATGGCATGGGCGTAAGAGCCCAGATGGCGCAAGGCGTCCTTGTCGGTGCGGGCGCCTTCGCCGAGCATGTCGTAGGAAAAGCGCAGACGGGGCAGGGCTTTGCGCTGCTTGGCGGCCTCGCGCATGGCCTCGTCGATGGTGCGGCCCAGCACGAACTGTCTGCCCAGCAACTCGATGGCTCGCACCGTGGCCGCGACGACTGTGCGCGCGCCCAGGCGTTTGAGCAGCCCGGCTGACTCTTGCTTGTCAGGCAGTAGCTTCTTGGATAGAGCCATGGCGCTGGCCGACAGCCCAGCCCAGAGGCTGCCTTCGCTGTCTTCGAAGTCGGCGCGACCGAGTTGATCGGCCGCCAGTGCCATCGCGGTTTCAACATCGGGCACACGCAGCAGCGCTTCGGCCAGTCGCATCAGGGCCAGGCCTTCGGCGCTGGAGATGGGGTATTCCTTCAGCAGGGACTCCATGGCCCAGAAAGGGGCTGGCTTGTCGCGCACTGCCTGGACCCAGGGCCTGGCCTGATCGACGACGGTGGCCCAGTCGGGCAGCGCCGGCAGTCGCTTGCGCGCTGCGGCCAGGGCATCGGCCTCGGGCAAGTGGGCCGGTGGCAGGCGCTGACGTGCCGCAGGCAGGGGAAAGGGTGTCGAGGTGCTCGGGTGGATGGACGACATGACTTTGCGGTTCTGCGTGGTTAAGGGGGCAGGCCAGGGCCAGTGCGCAACGGGGTGCAGGATCTCGGCGTTGACCCTTGCCACTGCAGGCGACGCCGTTCACCGTCTGGCCGATCGTGGCCCGGCGTGTTTAGGCTGAAGACGTGCGCCGATGCAGAACTGCTGCTGCGGGCCTGGACGGTGTCGCACCCCAAAACCCAAACTGCATGGCGGGTTGTTCACCGCTAATGAGTTCTGCCAAGGCTTTGCCTGATCCGGCAGCGTGGGTCCAGCCCAAGGTGCCGTGACCGGCGTTGACCCACAGCCCTCTGACCGGGCTTTGGCCCATGACCGGGATGTTGCTCGGTGTGGCCGGCCGCAAGCCGCACCACAGGCGGGGGTCGCCGCCATCACGCGCCAGTCGCGTATCGGCCACACCGGGAAAAACCTCCTCGATGCGGCGCACCAGCATTTCAGCGCGTCGGCGCGCCAGGGGGGTGTCGAGCGACAGGTCAAAGCCCCCCAACTCAATCGTGCCCGCCACCCTCAGTTGCTGTCCCAAGCGAGAAATCGCGATCTTGCGCTGGTCGTCGATCAGGCTCACTTGTGGCGCGGCATCTGGCCTTATTAGGTCCAGCGTGGCGCTGTAGCCCTTGCCTGGATAAATCGGCAGGCGCACACCCACTTGACGCATCAGCACGGTGCTGTAGGAGCCGCAGGCCACCACCGCCGCGTCGGTGCGCAAAGTGTGTGCCGAGCCGCTCAAACGAGAGCGTACGCGCACCGCCTGCAAGCGCCCGCCCGACGTTTGGATCTGCTCGATGTCGTGCGACATCAGGCTTACCAAGCCTTGGGCTTCACAGCAGCGCAGCAAGGCCTGGGTAAACACCCGGCAATCGCCCGATTCGTCGCTTTCTGTATAAGTGCCACCGACCAGCTGCTCGGCGTAAGCCCGCAAGGCCGGTTCGATGCGCAGCAGCTCTTGGCGGTCCACCACGCACCGATTCACGCCGTAACGACGCATGAGTTCGGCGGCCGCGCCAGCTTCGTCCAGCGCTTTCTGGCTGGTGTAGTAGTGCGCAATGCCCTTGGTCAGGCGCTGGTAGCTGATCCCGGTGTCGGCCACCACTTGCTTCAGGGCGTCGTGGCTGTAACGGCCCAGCGCCACGATGTGCGCCACATTGCGCTCGAATGCGGTGTCGTTGCATTGCGCGAGAAACTGCAGGCCCCAGCGCCACTGCGCTGGATCAAGTTGCGGGCGGAACTTGAGCGGGCCGTCTGGGTCAAAGAGCCACTTGAGCGCCTTCAGCGGTGCTTGGCGATTGGCCCAGGGCTCGCAATAGCTCACCGAAATCTGGGCCGCGTTGCCAAAGCTGGTTTCCAGCGCGGCGTCTGGCTGGCGGTCGATCAGCGTCACCGCGTGACCGCGCTGCAGCAGATGCCAGGCTGTACTCACACCGATCACTCCGGCGCCCAAGACCATCACATGCATGTCCACTCCCTGGTTGTGTTTTGGCGTTCTGGCCGTCAGGCCAAGCCCGGGCGCAAGTATGAAAGGAATGGGTGTAACTTAGAAGTTAAATTAACACTAAACTTCATTTATCATATAAACTAATTATTATTTCTAGGGACATCTATGAGTGCTTTTGACCCGGACGCGCTGGAGTGCCTGGCGGCCATCATCGAGGAGGGGGGGTTCGAGAGAGCGGCTAACCGGCTGTCCATCACCCAGTCGGCGGTCTCTCAGCGCCTGCGGGCCCTTGAGGCCCAGGTTGGCACGGTGCTGATCGTTCGCAGCCGACCACTCAAAGCCACCGCTGCGGGGCAGTTGCTGCTCAAGCACGCCAAGATGATGCGCCTGCTGCGTGCCGATCTGGAGCGCGACCTGCATGAGTTAACGCCCAGCACTTTCGGTCGCAGTCGCTACGAGGACAACATGGCGGTGGCCATCAATGCCGACAGCATCGCCACCTGGGCCTTGCCAGCGCTCAACGATCTGGCCCGGGCCGGCTTGCCCATCGAAATCATTGCCGACGACCAGGAGTTCACCCAGGACTGGTTGCGTGAGGGCCAGGTGCTCGGCTGCGTGACCTCGCTGGGACAGTCCTTGCGCGGCTGCCGCATGGAGCCTTTGGGGATCATGGACTATGTGCTGGTGGCCCAACCCGAATACGTGGCCGAACACTGTCCCCAGGGCTTGACGGCACACAATTTTCACACCCTGCCGTTCATTGCTTTCAACCGCAAAGACCATCTGCCTCATGAGTTTGTCAAGCTTGCTTTTGGCCTGTCGCGGGTCACGCTCAAACAGTTTTTTGTGCCCAGCACACAAGCCATGCTCAATGCAGTCAAAGCCGGTTGGGGAGCTTGCGTGATGCCTGAGTTGGCGGTGCGAGAAGATCTGGCGCGGGGCCAACTGGTGCGGCTTGCTCCCCGAGATCAATTGGGGGTGGCCCTGTATTGGCATTGTTGGAACCTTCACTCTGATGTACTGGCTCAGTTGAGCGCAGCCATCCGTCAGGCGGCCCGCTTGCATCTTCGACAGGTCAAGGAGCAGGTTTGACCGCGGATCCGGCACCGTTTGCTTTGAGCTGTCTGTCTGGCGAGGGCAGGGGGGTGAAGAGGGCATTCCCGGGGCTAAAGCCGCGTGATTCGTGCTCATGGCGTCCAAGTGTCGAAAATAACCGACACCACAGGCTCAACTTCAGTGCTACTTTCCGAGCCCATGAAACGCATTTGGGACATCTCGCCGCCGGTGTATGCCGGCTCACCGGTTTTTCCAGGGGATACGCCCTACAGCCAACAGTGGGTGGCCAGTCTCTCACCGGGCTGCCCGGTCAATGTGAGCGCGATCACCCTTTCGCCGCATACCGGCGCGCACGCCGATGCGCCGTTGCACTACGAGCCTGGCGGCGTGACCATCGGGCAGGTGGACCTGCACCCCTTCCTGGGGCCTTGCCGGGTCATTCATGCCATGGACTGCGGACGCTGGGTATTGCCCGAACACCTGGCGCATGCCCAGGAGGGCTTGCCACCCAGGGTGCTGGTGCGGCTTTATGAACGCATGCCGCAAGGTCGATTCGACGAGGCCTTGCCGGCCTTTGCGCCGCACACCATGGCCTGGCTGGCTGATCGGGGCGTGGTGTTGGTCGGCACCGACAGCGCCAGTGTGGATCCCGCCGACAGCAAGACCCTGGACAGTCACCAGGTGCTGCGCCAGCGCGGCCTGAGGGTGCTGGAGAACCTGTTGCTCGATGAAGTACCCCAGGGCGATTACGAACTGATTGCGCTGCCGCTTAAGTTGATCAGTGCGGACGCCAGCCCTGTGCGGGCGGTTCTGCGCAGTTTGAGTTGAAGGCGCCCCTCCCGCGTTAGCACAGACTTTATTTTTTGAGTCATGACCATGATCACCAGACCCGCTTGCGCTGCGCTCGACGCCAGCGACCCGTTGCGCCCCTTGCGCGAGCAGTTCCATGTTCCGCCAGGGATGATTTACCTCGACGGCAATTCTTTGGGCATGATGCCGCGCAGTGCCCCGGCGCGGGTGGCCGATGTGGTGACACGCGAATGGGGAAATGACTTGATTCAGAGCTGGAACAAGGCCGGCTGGTTTGCCATGCCGCAGGCGGTGGGCAACAAAATCGCGCGACTGATTGGTGCGGGCGAGGGTGAGGTGGTGGCCACCGACAGCACCTCGGTCAACCTCTTTAAGGTGCTCAGTGCGGCGATTGCGATGGCTGCTGCTGACCGCCCCCAGGCCAAGCGCGTCCTCAGCGAGCGCAGCAACTTCCCAACGGATCTGTACATCGCCGAGGCCCTGTGCAAGCAGCACGGTCTTGAACTGGTGCTGGTCGAGCCTGAAGAGCTTGAAGCGGCACTGACGCCTGAAGTCGTGATCCTCATGCTCACCCATGTGAACTACCGCACCGGCGCCATGCATGACATGGCCGATTTGACCGCGGCGGCTCACGCCAATGGCACTTTGGTGGTTTGGGACCTGGCCCACAGCGCAGGCGCAGTGCCGGTGGACCTCAAGCAAGCCCAGGCCGACTTTGCGGTGGGCTGCGGCTACAAATACCTCAACGGCGGGCCCGGTGCGCCCGCCTTCGTTTGGGTGAACCCTGAGCACGCGGACCGTTTTTGGCAGCCGCTGGCTGGCTGGTGGGGCCACGCCGAGCCCTTTGCCTTCACGCCCCATTACCGGCCTGCGGCTGGCATCGCACGCTATCAGTGCGGCACCCAGCCCATGATCAGCCTGGCGGCGCTCGATTGCGGCGTGGACACGGTGCTGGCGGCCGAGCCGCTCGGTGGCATGGTTGCACTGCGCCGCAAGTCGCTGGCGCTGACAGACCTCTTCATCGCCTTGGTGCAGGAGCGCTGCGCCGGCCACGGCCTGACTTTGGTCACGCCGGCGGCGCATCACCGGCGCGGCTCCCAGGTGGGGCTGGCACGCGACGAAGGGGCTTACAGCATCATGCAGGCACTGATCGCGCGTGGCGTGGTGGGAGACTTTCGCGCCGGTGACGGTGGGCACCACCGCGACATCTTGCGATTTGGCTTGACGCCGCTTTACACCGGCTTTGAGGATGTATGGAACGCGGTTGAGCATCTCAAGCAGGTCCTCGAATCGGGTGAATGGACACGACCCGAGTTCAACCTGAAACGTACCGTGACCTGAGGAGTTCGCCATGGCTTGTCCTTTTCACCCGTCTGACGTGAGCCAGGCCACCGAGGCCATCGTTCATGAAGAGAAAGCCCAGCTCGATTTCAGCGGCGACATGAGCTACGGCGACTACCTGCAACTCGATGCGATTTTGGGGGCTCAAATGCCCTTGTCGCCGGCACATGACGAGATGCTGTTCATCATTCAGCACCAAACCAGCGAGTTGTGGATGAAATTGATGTTGCACGAGCTCACGGCGGCCATCGACAACATCGCAGGCGATCGACTCAACGCGGCGTTCAAGCAACTGGCTCGCGTTTCCAGAATCATGGAGCAACTGGTCCACGCCTGGGATGTGTTGGCCACCATGACGCCGCCTGAATACAGTGCCGTCCGGCCTTACCTCGGGCACTCCAGCGGTTTTCAGAGTTTTCAGTACCGTTGCATCGAGTTCGCCATGGGCAACAAGAATGCGGCGATGTTGCTGCCGCATGCACACCACCCGGAAAGGGCGGCTCGGGTGCGCTTGGCCCACCAAGCCCCGTCGCTGTACGACGAGAGCTTGCGCCTGCTGGCGCGTCGCGGCCTACCGGTGCCCCCATCGCATAGCCAGCGCGATTGGACCCAGCCCTATGTGGCCAGTGATGCGGTTGAGCAGGCTTGGTTGGTGGTGTACCGCGACCCGCAGCGTCACTGGGACCTGTATCAACTCGGCGAGGAACTGGCTGACCTGGAAGACGCCTTCCGACTTTGGCGCTTTCGCCACCTGACCACCGTGGAGAGGGTCATCGGGTTCAAGCGTGGCACCGGCGGTACAGGCGGTGTGAGTTACCTGCGCAAGATGCTCGACGTGGTCTTGTTTCCCGAGGTCTGGTCTTTGCGCACCCAGTTGTGATCGCAAAAGGGGGGCTTTGCAGCGACCGACTTGTTGCAGGGGCAGCCGGCCGATCTCGACCGGATTTCGGCTCAGTCGTTGGGCGCTTGCATGCCGAAAGGCGTGGACCGGAACCACTTTCGGAAGGTATCGGCCTGCTGCTCCTGGCCCGGGAAATTCAGTGGTTCAAAGCCGGCCAGGGACTTGCTGGCCTGACGGTTGAACCAGTTGATCAGGTGCAGCGCTCTGGCGCTGTCGTCCATGATCGGCAGCCCGTCCTTGTCGAAGGTGGTGGGTGTCAGGCGCACGCCCTTGAAGCGCCCATTGGCTTCAAAGATCAGCTCTGCGAACACGGTGACGTTGGCTAGGCTTCGGGTGCTCAGTCCCCCCGCGCCGACGAAGTTGCCGATTGAGTGCAGCACCGGAACCCCCGTCATGCATTCGGCCGCGCGCACCAGGTGAGGGCCGTGGCCGATCAGGGCGCTGGCCCCGGCCTGGACCATGGCCGCTGCAAACTTGCGGGCATTGCCCCGCTGCTCGCCCAGAAACACGGCATCGTCGTTGGTGAGCAGGGCATGGTTGTCGCCTTCTCCACCGAGTTGGTAGAACAGCACCACGATGTCGCTCTTGCTGCGCACCTGGGCCACCAGCCTGGCGGTGCCCTCGATGTCGAGCACATTGTTGTAGGCGGGGTAGTGCGCCAGGGCGATCACGCCGACCCGCAGGCCCTTGATGGTGCGGATCACGTGGCTGTCCTTCAGGCCGGTGAACTCCAGCCCTGCGGCGCTGAGGTGTTGCTGGGTATCGGCAAAGCCGATGGGGCCGTAGTCGTTGCTGTGGTTGTTGGCAATCGACAGGATGTGGAAATTGGCCTTCTTCAGGAGGTCAGCAGTCTCCACCGGGAACCGAAAGGCGTAGGAGCGGCCGGGCACGTAGGCCTTGCGGGCGGTGGGGTGGGTGGTGATGGCGCCCTCAAGATTGCCCAGCGCCAAGTCTGCTTGCGCCAGTTGCGGCAGGAAATCCTTGAAGGTTGGGCGGTTGATCTGGGCGTTGTCAGCAAACACCAGATCGCCTACGGCGGCGATGCGAATATCAGTGTCCTGCGCGACGGCGGTCTGGGCCGAGCAGTTGACGAATGGCGGCAAATTGGCGGGGTTGGCCTGCGCGGAGGCAGTGCCGAGCGCGGTGGCGATCAGCAGGCCGCCGGCGGCACTGCGCAGGGACAGGGGGAGGATCTGGCGCATGGACATCTGGGGGGTGGGGGAGGATTGGGCTTGGCCTGCGGGCACTGGCCGGGGCAGGTGGCTATTTTGGCCTCCGAATGAGGCTGGCGCAAGGCTGTGGCGCTGCCTGCTTCAAGTCGGCCGGGACAGTGGCCGGCTGACTCTGGGTGCCGGCAATACCAAAATTGGCGAACCATCCCTTGCCCAAGACCCAAAAGGCCATACCATAGAGCGCATACCGCCAGATTGGAACACCATGGACACCGCACTGACCGTCGTCATCCTCCTGCTGACCCTCTTGTTGATCCTGATCGTGCTGCTGTATTTCTTCACGCAGCAAGGTTTCCGCGATGTGGTCTCTCGCCTGGGCACTACCGGTTCGGGGCCCTCGCCAGCGGCCGCGCCGGCCCGCAGCGCCGACGCAGTCAGGCGCGAACGCAGCGTGGCCCACGATCAACTCGTGCTGATTGAGGCCGACCTGAGCATCAACCCGCGCGAGGCACTGAGCACCGAAGAAATCGAGTCTTTTGAGGGCTCGCGCAAGTCCATCAAGATCTGCAACGCCGAACTCAAGAAGATGGGGCAGTGGATGGGCCTGCCCTTCGACCTGGAGTGGGTCGAGATTCAGCAGCGCCAGCCAAAACTCAATGACCTCTATCGCAAGTTCGTTGAGGCGACGGTGGAGAAGGCCGAGCAAGGCAGCTCCTGAGTCGGGCGGACGCGGCGGGCGGCCAGCTCCGACGCG
>JAXITB010000053.1:0-10713 GCA_034680305.1 Polaromonas sp.
CGATTGGTGGCGCGACCGCGTCGCCGCAGGCGCCACATGCGCAGCCATCGGCTCCACGGTCTTGCGCTTGAGCGGTGCCATCAGGCCAGTGCAGTAGCCGCGCAGGCCGGCATGCCGATCTGCATGCCCCAAGCCCTCGCTAAGGTGGGCCATGTACCGATCAAACTCGCGCAGTTCGTCCATGAGGCGCACCTTTCACTTCAGGAAGTCGTCGTGAAGCCTTTATTTATAACACAGTAAGACTAGGGTCTGATGCGTTTGCAGCCTTGAGAACGTTTTACAACCCGTTCATGTACGACGTTTACCTCATCGGGATCAAGCGCAGCGAAAAGGACACAGTCCCCTCCATCCCGGCCAGCCTGATTACAGAAGTCGATTCGATTACCGAGGAAACCCCTCCCAAATTGTCCCGGGCTCTTCGTAAACGAATCAAGTTCTACCTGGTGTTCGCGTTTGCCCGACTGCTGGGAGAGAGAAGGTATCACGACTTCAACCACTGGGCCCGTTCACTCAACGCCAAGTCACGGCGCAAATGAGCTCAGCAAGAGGGTAGGAGCACCATGAGGACGCTGGCAAGGCGGTCTGCGCCAGCCGCCTGACCATGGCGGTGCTCGAGCCAGACTGAGCCTGGCTCAGCCGGCGCTCTGGTCTTGCAGGCGCTTGCTGTTCCAGTACACGTCGTCGCCGCCGTTCATGCGGTTGAGCACGCGGGCCAGCACAAAAAGCAGATCACTCAGCCGATTGAGGTATTGGCGCGGGGCGTCGCGCAGGGTTTCGGCCTGCCCGAGGGACACCACGGCGCGCTCGGCGCGACGGGCTACCGTGCGGCAGACATGGGCCAATGAAGCGGCCCGGGTGCCGGCCGGCAGGATGAATTCCTGCAGACGCGGCAGTTGCGCGTTGTAGCGCTCCAGCGCCTCGTCCAGCGCGGCCACGGCCTCGTCCTTGAGCAGCTCGAAGCCGGGAATCGACAGCTCACCGCCGAGGTTAAACAGCTGATGCTGCACCTGCACCAGCAACTGACGCACATCGCCGGGCATGTCCTCGCACAGCAGCAGGCCGATGTGTGAGTTGAGCTCGTCAACGTCGCCCATGGCGTGCACGCGCAGGCTGTCTTTGGAGACACGCGTGTTGTCGCCCAGGCCGGTGGTGCCGTTGTCTCCGGTGCGGGTGGCGATCTGGGTCAGGCGATTGGACATGTTCAAGGGGCTCCGTCTGTGCCACCGATTATCGGGCTTACCCCCGAGGCAAGGCTTGGGGCGTCGGCTTGGGATGGTGGGCCCAGCTTTTGAAGGAGCTCCGCGCAGGGGGCCCCGCGCACGGCCCTGGAAGAACCGCAGGGTTTTTGCAGACCTTCCCTTACACTGCGCCTGACTCAGCCGGAGACATGGACCATGAACGCCCCCTTGCCCAGCCACCTCTTGCCCGAAGTCAATCAGCGCCCGACGCCGCAGGCACTGATCGACACCCTCAAAGCCGAATTTGGCCCACGCTGCTCCACCGCGCAGGCGGTCTGCGAGCAGCATGGGCGCGACGAATCGGCCTTTGCGGTGCCGCCACCGGCAGCGGTGGTGTTTGCAGAAAGCGCAGCCGATGTGGCGCGGGTGCTGGCGCTGTGCAATGAACAGTCGGTGCCGGTCATCCCTTTCGGTGCGGGCTCGTCGCTCGAAGGGCACCTGCTGGCGGTCCAAGGCGGCATCAGCCTGGATGTCAGCCGCATGAACCGGGTGCTGTCCATCAACGCAGACGACCTGACGGTGACGGTGCAGCCGGGCGTGAGTCGCAAGCAGCTCAATGAAGAGATCAAGCACACCGGCCTGTTTTTCCCGATCGATCCGGGCGCCGATGCCAGCATCGGCGGCATGTGCGCCACCCGCGCCAGCGGCACCAACGCCGTGCGCTACGGCACCATGCGCGAGAACGTGCTGGCGCTGGAGGTGGTCAGCGCCAGCGGGCAGGTCCTGCGCACCGGCACACGGGCACGCAAGTCCAGCGCGGGCTACGACCTGACACGTCTGATGGTGGGCAGCGAAGGCACGCTGGGCGTGATCACCGAGGTGACGCTGCGGGTGTATCCGCTGCCCGAGGCCATTTCTGCGGCGATCTGCTTTTTCCCGAGCATCGAGGCGGCCGTGCGCACCACCATCGAGATCATTCAGATGGGCATCCCGATCGCTCGGGTCGAGCTGGTGGACGGCCCGACGGTGGCGATGTTCAACCAGCAGTCCAAGCTCTCGCTGCGCGAAGAGCCGCTGCTGCTGATGGAGTTCCACGGCTCACCGGCCAGCGTCAAGGAACAGGCCGAGTTGGTGCAGGAGATCGCGCTGGGCCAAGGCGGCCAGGCTTTTGAATGGGCCGACACGCCCGAGGAGCGCAACCGTCTGTGGACGGCGCGGCACAACGCCTATTTTTCGGCCATCCAATCGCGGCCAGGCTGCCGGGTCATTTCGACCGACGTCTGCGTGCCGATTTCGCGGCTGGCCGACTGCCTGCTCGAATCGGCCCAGGAGGCCAAAGACAGCGGCCTGCCGCATTTCTTGCTCGGCCACGTGGGCGACGGCAACTTCCACTTTGGCTACATGATCGACCCGAACAGCCAGGCCGATCGCCTGGTGGCCGAAACGCTCAATGAAAAAGTGGTTCGCCGCGCACTGAGCATGGACGGCACCTGCAGCGGCGAGCACGGAGTGGGGGTCCACAAGATCGGCTTTCTGCAAAGCGAGGCCGGCGACGCGGCCCTGGACATGATGCGCGCGATCAAGCGCACGCTCGATCCGAAGAACATCCTCAACCCAGGCAAGATCTTCACGCTGTGAGCAGCCGCTGCTGGCCTGCGCTGGCCGCCTGATCAAGCCGAGCCATGGCCGACGAAGCCGCATCGCCTGAACGGCTGCAAGCACGCCAGCGCATCACCGTCCTGCAGCGCGAACTGCAGGACGCAGGCTTGACCTTCAGGGGGCCGCCAGCAGAGCCCACCACCTGCTGCGGACGCGGCTGCAACGGCTGCGTGTGGGAGGGCTACGAGGCCGCCCTGGCCTGGTGGTTTGAAGAAGCCCAGACGGCCAGCGCCGCCAGGGCCCCCAAGCAGACTTGAGAGATTGCGCGGCGGGCCCGAGGGCCCGCTGCGCCAAGCATCAAGCCTGGCCCCAGACCTCTTGCGCGGTCTCGATCACCAGACGCAACTTGTCGCGCTGGGCCTGCACCGCGATGTTGTTGCCGTGCACGGTGCTGGAAAAGCCGCACTGGGGCGACAGGGCCAGTTGCTCGAGTGGGGCGTACTTGGCGGCCTCGTCGATGCGGCGCTTGAGTGCATCTTTGCTTTCCATGTCGCCGAACTTGGTGGTCACCAGGCCCAGCACCACGATCTTGCCCTTGGCCAGGTAGCGCAAGGGGCGGAAGTCACCGCTGCGGTCGTCGTCGTATTCCAGGAAATAGGCGTCGATGTCCATCTCGGACAGCAGGGCCTCGGCCACCGGCTCGTAGTTGCCTGCCGCCGCGTGGGTGCTCTTGAAGTTGCCGCGGCACAGGTGCATGGCCAGGGTCATGCCGGCCGGCTTTTGCGCCACCACCTTGTTGATGAACTGCGCGTAACGGTGCGGCAGCTCGTTGGGGTCGTCGCCGCGCTGGCGTGCCGCTTCGCGCATTTTCTCGTCGCACAAATAGGCCAGATTGGTGTCGTCCATCTGGACATAGGTGCAGCCGGCATCGGCCAGGGCGCGCAGCTCGTCGCCGTAAGCCTTGGCCACGTCGTCGTAGAAGGCGGGGTCAAGCTCGGGGTAGGCCTGGCGGCTGATGCCGGCGCGGCCGCCGCGAAAGTGCAGCATGGTGGGCGAGGGGATGGTCACCTTGGGGGTGCAGCCCGCAGCCACCTGGCTCTTGAGGTATTGGAAATCGGCCAGCTGGATGTTCTTGGTGTGGGTGACCTTGTCGGTCACGCGAATCACCGGCGGGGCCAGGTGGGTGGTGCCATCGGGCTGCAGCACCGACAGGGGAATGTCGGTGACCACACCGCCGAGTTGCTCGAGAAAGTCGATGTGAAAGTAGGTCCGACGGAACTCGCCGTCGGTGATGGCTTTGAGGCCCACGTCCTGCTGGAACTGGACGATCTCGGCAATGGCCTTGTCCTCGACCGCGCGCAGTTGCTCGGCGCTGATCTGGCCTTTGGCCTTTTGGTCGCGCGCCTCCAACAGGTAAGCGGGGCGCAAAAAGCTGCCGACATGGTCGTAGCGGGCGGGGAGTTGAACGGTCATGAAAAAGTCTCCTTGGCTTGAAGTGGGGCGATGGTAGCGCAGCGCGGGGCCAAATTCACCGCCGCATCGCGCCCGGGGGCGGCGCTCCCACACCAGAGCAGGACCATCCTGGCAGGGGTGAGGGTGGCACAACGGATCGCCGGTCGGGGATAGGGTGGGGGTGGGGGTGAGAGCCGCGCCCTCGCGGCGATGGGGCTGTTGATCGGGGGCGGCCACCCGAGCCGGGGGCGGCGCTCCCACACCGAACCAAGACCATCGCGCCGGCAGCCGCTCTCCCACCAAAGATCACGGGCCATGGCTGGGTTGGGTTGGGTTGGGTTCAGGCGGCCAGGGCCTCTTGTACGGCGGGGCCGGCCGGTGTTTCCTGGGCGATCAGGCGGTCGATGATGCGCCGCGCCTGCACGCCACCGGCGTCGATGTTGAGCTTGAGCAGCTTGCGGTTGCGGTACAGGGTGAGGTTGCGCTGCTGGGCCTCGAGCACGGCCGTGTCTTCTGAGAAGACCTTGCCTTGGCCCTGGCGGATCTGATCCGTCAGGGCGCTGTCGGCCACCCGGAAGTTGCGGGCCATGCCCCAGAAGTACCACATGCTGGTTTCGGTTTCGGGGGTGATGAAGTCGACGACGATGCTCGAGACTTTGTCTTCGGGCGCGGCTTGGTGCCCGCCGCGGCCCGCCAAAGCCACCCCCACTTCGATCATCACATGGCTCGGTGGGCTGAAGTGACAGATTTGCCAGCGGTCGACCGGCTGGTCGTCAGGCAGCCCGTTGGCGCGCAGGTTCTCCTGCCAGAAGGGCGGGGCCATCACCCCGTTCATGAAGCGGCTGGTGATGACTTCGTCGCCTTCGCTTCGGGTGCTCACCGGGGCCTCGTCGATCTCTTTTTGGCCGATGCTGCCGGCGTGGACATAGGTCTCATGGGTCAGGTCCATGAGGTTGTCAACCATGAGGCGATAGTCGCAAGCCACATGGTAGAGGCCGCCACCATAGGCCCAATCGGGGCTGTCGGCCCAGTGCAGCCGGGGCAAGAGCGCGGGGTCAGCCCGCTCGGCCTGGCCGGGCCAGACCCAGATGAAGCCGTAGCGCTCGACCACCGGGTAGGCCCGAATGGCGGGAAAGGCGCCCACCCGCTGGCCGGGCATGGATTCGGTGCGCCCGTCGCAGCCCATGACCAGGCCGTGGTAGCCGCACACCAGCTTGCCCTCGCAAACACGGCCCAGGGAGAGGGCGGCGCCACGGTGGGGGCAGAAATCCTCCAGGGCCGCCACCTGGCCTTGACCGGCGCGGTAGAAGACGATGGACTCGCCGCAGACCATGCGCCCCAGCGGCTTGTCGGCGATCTCGTCGGGGGTGCAGGCGACATACCAGGCGTTCTTGGGATACATGAGCGGCTCCAAATCGGGAAATTGCCCGAATATTATCGTCTTTTGGATACCTGCTGTATACATTGGTGCCGCGCCCAGTCCGATTTCCGGCAATAATCAGGCTGAAAAACGGACTTTGGCCTGCTTATTCTGCTACATTGGATACATGCAGGATCCTGCCGCCCCCCTTTCCAAACACTCAAACGAAGGCGAACCCTCCGGATCGCAGGCCGTCAAGGCACTGCTGGCCTTGCGCGAGATGGTGCTGGCCGGCGAGCTGGCCTCAGGCAGCCGGATTGCCGAGGTGGCCATTGCCGAGCGCTTGGGCGTCTCGCGCACACCCATTCGCGCGGCCCTGATGCGGCTGGAACAAGAGGGTCTGCTGCAGTTGCTGCCCGGCGGCGGCTATACCGTACGCACCTTCTCCGAGCGCGACATCAGTGACGCGATCGAGTTGCGCGGCACGCTCGAGGGCCTGCTGGCCCGGCTGGCGGCCGAGCGGGGGGCGCCCCAGGTGGTGCTGGGCGAGGCCCGCCAATGTCTGGACCAGATCGACCAGGTGCTGGCCGCCCCGGCGCTCGACGATGAGCTGTTTTCTCGCTATGTGGCGCTCAACGAGCGCTTTCACGGCCTGTTGTGTGAGATGGCAGACAGCCCGGTGATCGCCAAGGAGCTTGAGCGGGTGGTGCGGCTGCCCTTTGCCTCGCCCTCGGGCTTTGTGGTGGTGCAAGCCAATTCAGGACGGGCCCGCGACATGCTGATCGTGGCCCAGGACCAGCACCGCCAGGTGCTCGAGGCGATCGCGCAGCGCGAGGGCGCTCGGGCGCAGGCCATCATGTGCGAACACTCTCGACTGGCCCAGCGCAATCTGCGCGCGGCCGTCAGCGGCCGAGAGCTCGAACGCATGCCAGGCGTGCGACTGATTCGCCGGCGGGGGGCCTGAGTCAGCGCCACCCTGGCCGGCAGGCCGCGGCTGGGAAATCGGATACAAACCAGACCTCATCGCACTTTTCGCCACCGCTCGATACCTGAGATGCGGCGATCAATCACTCTAACGACCCAAAGGAGATCCCATGAAACGCCGTCAATTCGCCGCACTGGCTGTGGTCAGCGTGCTGAGCGCACAAGGGGCCCTGGCCCAAGACAATGTCTTCAAGATCGGTCTGATCCTGCCCATGACCGGCCAGCAGGCCACCACCGGCCGCCAGATTGAGGCGGCGGCGCGTCTGTACATGGCCCAGCATGGCGACACCGTGGCCGGCAAGAAGGTGCAGTTGATCGTCAAGGACGACACCTCGCTGCCTGACGTGACCCGCCGCATCGCGCAGGAGTTGGTGGTCAATGACAAGGTGCATGTGCTGGCCGGCTTTGGCATCACGCCCTCGGCCATGGCGGTGGCCCCAATTGCCACCCAGTCCAAGACACCGATGGTGGTGATGGCCGCGGCCACCTCCAGCATCACCCAGGCCTCGCCCTATATCGTGCGCACCAGCTTCACACTGCCACAGGCTTCGGTGGCGCTGGCCGACTGGGCACCCAAGAACGGCCTGAAGAAAGTGGTGACCCTGGTGTCGGACTACGGTCCGGGGCTGGACGCCGAGAAGTTCTTCAAGGAGCGGCTGCTGTTCAATGGCGGTCAGGTGCCCGAGTCGCTGCGCGTGCCCATGCGCAACCCCGACTTCGCCCCTTTCTTGCAGAAAGTACGTGACATCAAGCCGGACGCCCTGTTTGTGTTCGTCCCCTCGGGCGCGGGCGCAGCGGTGATGAAGCAGTTCCTCGAGCGCGGCATGGATAAGGCCGGCATCAAGCTGATTGGCACCGGCGATGTGACCGACGACGACCAGCTCAATGACATGGGCGATGGCGCCCTGGGCGTGGTCACCTCGCACCATTATTCGGCCCACCACCCCTCGGCGGCCAATAAGAAGTTTGTGGCCGAGTTCTCCAAGGCCAACAAGGGCCTGCGTCCCAATTTCATGGCCGCCGGCGGCTATGACGGCATGCGCGTGATTTACGAGGCGGCCAAGGCCGCCAAGGGCCAGGGCGGCGACGCGCTGCTGGCCGGCATGAAGGGCCAGATCTTTGAGAGCCCACGCGGGCCGATGTTCATCGACGCGCAGACCCGCGATGTGGTGCACAACATCTACCTGCGCAAAGTCGAGCGCAAAGACGGCCAGCTCTGGAACGTCGAGTTTGACGTGATCAAGGACGTGAAAGACCCGGGTAAGACGCGCTGATGGCCTGGGTCTGGCCCTGACATCTGCCAAGAAGTTTCCTCATGTTGACCATCCTGTTTGACGGCATTGCCTACGGCATGCTGCTGTTTATCTTGGCCGTCGGGCTGTCCGTCACCATGGGCCTGATGAATTTCATCAACTTGGCCCATGGCGCTTTTGCCATGGTCGGCGGCTACATCACGGTGCTGCTGATGCAGCGCCTGGGGTTGCCGTTCTTGCTGTGCCTGCCGGCCGCGTTTGCGGGGGCGGCCCTGATCGGCGCACTGCTCGAGCGCACGCTTTACCGGCCGCTGTACCACCGACCCCACCTCGATCAGGTGCTGTTTTCCATCGGCATCGTCTTCATGGCTACCGCTGCGGTGGACTATTTCATTGGCTCGACGCAGCAGATCCTGCAGCTGCCCGAATGGCTCAAGGGGCGCACCGAGCTGGGCAGCGGCGACTGGATCCTGGGCATGGGCCACTACCGCCTGTTCATCATCGCGGTGTGCGTGGCCCTGACCGTGGGCCTGCAATACATCCTCTCGCGCACCCGCTTTGGCAGTCGGCTGCGCGCCTCGGTCGATGACCAGCGGGTCGCCGCCGGCCTGGGCATCAATGTCAACCGGGTGTTCCTGTCGACCTTCGCGGTGGGCTCGGGACTGGCCGGGCTGGGCGGGGCGCTGGGCGCCGAGGTGCTGGGGCTCGACCCGAATTTCCCGCTCAAGTTCATGGTCTACTTTCTGATCGTGGTGGCCGTCGGCGGCACCACTTCCATCAGCGGCCCGCTGCTGGCCGCGCTGCTGCTGGGCATTGCCGATGTGGCCGGCAAGTACTACATCCCTAAGCTGGGCGCCTTCATCGTCTACACCCTGATGATCGTGATCCTGGTCTGGCGGCCGCAAGGCCTGTTCGTGCGACAGGGGGCGAGCAAATGAGGGCGCAAGAACTTCTGCTGGGCACCAGCCGCATGAAGGGCTGGGAGGTGGCGCTGTGGGTGGCCCTGCTGCTGGCGCCGCTGGCGCTGCCGACGCAGGCGCTGATCATCAACGAGATCGCCATCGTGGCTCTGTTTGCCATCTCGCTGGACCTGATCCTGGGCTACAGCGGCATCGTCTCGCTCGGCCATGCGGCCTTCTTTGGTCTGGGCGGCTACGCCGCCGGCCTGCTGGCCAAGCACATCACGCCCGACCCGCTGACTGGGCTGCTGCTCGGTGGCCTGGTCTCGGCCCTGGCCGGTGCGGTGATGTCGCTGACGGTGCTGCGCGGCAATGACCTGACGCGCCTGATGGTCACACTGGGCTTTGCGCTCATTCTTTATGAGCTGGCCAACAAACTCGACTGGCTGACCGGCGGGGCCGATGGCTTGCAAGGCGTGACCATGGGCCCGCTGCTCGGTCGCTTCGAGTTCGATCTGTTCGGCCGCACGGCAGCACTGTATTCACTGACGGTGCTGCTGCTGGTGTTTGTGCTGCTGAGGCGGGTGGTGAACTCGCCCTACGGCGCCACGCTGATGGCCATTCGCGACAACCGCCTGCGCGCCATGGCCATCGGCATCCCGGTGGCCTCGCGCCTGGCCTCGGCCTACACACTGGCTGCCGGCATTGCCGGCCTGGCCGGTGCGTTGCTGACGCAGACGACCGGCTTTGCCTCGCTGGACCTGTTTGACATTCACCGCTCGGCCGATGTCATGCTGATGCTGGTCATCGGCGGCACCGGCTGGCTGTATGGCGGTATTTTTGGCGCGGCGGTGTTCAAGGTCATGCAAGACGTGCTGTCGAACATCACGCCGCAGTACTGGACGTTCTGGCTGGGGCTGTTCCTGGTGGTGCTGGTGCTGGTTGGCCGCGAGCGCTTGGTGCAGCGGCTCCAATGGTGGCGACGCCCAGACGCGGGAGGGGCACGATGAATCCGTATGAGTCCCAGCCCACGGTGTTGCATGCGCAAAACCTGGTCAAGCGCTTTGGTGGCATCACCGCCACCGACCATGTGACGCTGGCCCTGAAAAAGGGCGCCCGCCACGCGCTGATTGGGCCCAATGGCGCCGGCAAGACCACGCTGATCAACCTGCTGACCGGGGTGCTGCCACCCACCGAGGGCCGCATCGTGCTCGACGGTCAGGACATCACCGACCTGTCGCCCCATGCCCGGGTGCAGCGCGGCATGGTGCGCACCTTCCAGATCAACCAGTTGTTTGACACCCTCACGCCCTTGCAGACCCTGGCCTTGACGGTCTCGCGCCACCGGGGCCTGAGTGCGCGCTGGTGGCAAAAACTCGGGCGCGACGATGCGGTGATGCAGCGCTGCGAGGCCTTGCTCGAACGCTTTCATCTGAGCGAAGTCATGAATCAGCCGACCCGCGTGCTGCCCTACGGCAAGCGGCGCCTGCTGGAGATCGCCATCGCCCTGGCCTGCGAGCCGCGGGTGCTGCTGCTCGACGAACCGGTGGCCGGTGTGCCGGCCGGCGAGCGCGAGGAGCTGCTGCAAACCGTGGCAGCGCTGCCGGCCGATGTGTCAGTGCTGCTGATCGAACACGACATGGACCTGGTCTTCAGCTTTGCCAAATACATGACGGTGCTGGTCAATGGGGGCGTGCTGACCGAGGGCGAACCCGAGGCGATTGCCAATGACGAGCGGGTCAAGGCGGTCTATCTGGGCCACGGTACCGATGCCGCCCACGCGCAGGAGGCGAGCCATGGCTGAATTGCTGCGGGTAGAAGATTTGCGGGCCGGCTACGGCGAGGCGGTGGTGCTGCAAGGCGTGAGTCTGGCGCTGGACCAGGGGCAGACCCTGGCCCTGCTCGGGCGCAATGGCACCGGCAAGACCACGCTGATCAACACCCTGGCCGGCGCCACGCGCCAGCACGGCGGACGCATCACGCTCGAG
>JAXITB010000054.1:0-10665 GCA_034680305.1 Polaromonas sp.
CAGTGATGCCGCGGTAAATGAACACGGCGCCGGTTTCGCCGGCGTGGTCAGAGCGCAACTCGCGCCGCAGGTACTCTGACAGTTCAGCCTCGGGCGATTGTTCAGGCCTTTGGATGGAGTCGGTGCGATTCAAATCAATTCCTCCGCACCCTTGAGGCCCCGAGTGGTGCGGTTCCACCACTGCGAGAAGCTGCTGCAGGGCCGGTCCACTGGGGGAAAGAGCGCCGGCGCTGGCTCGATGTCGGCCAAGGACTTGAGCCAGGGGCTGATGTGGGGGTCATCGACCGTGCGTACACGCGCCGCGCCACGCAGGGCAGAGGCCAGTCCCTGCACGTCGGTCCACCAGCGCACGGGCGTGATGGCCTGCATGGCGGCATCGACCCACTGCCAGCGAGCCTCGGGCCATGGCCAGGCGCTATGGTGCTCCTTCAGGTACAGGCCAATGACCAGTGCATCATCGGGCAGATCGCTTGGCGGGGCGCGCAGCGCCCAGGGGTGCACCAACCACACCTGGCGGCCTGACAAAGAGCGGCCGGCGTGTGCCTCGGATATGTTCAGACCCGGGGGAGGGCTGGCATGGCACACAGCCTCGGTAAGTGGGTTCAGCGCATCGGTCTGGGCCGGTGCCACAGGACCGGTCTGTCCACGGGCCACGCGCTCGAGGGCCTCATACGACTGGTCGATCACCGTGCCCGCACTGTGCCATGGCTCGGGCGCGTAGCGGGCCACGTTGTCGGCATTGAACAGATAAGGCTTGTGGCTGCCTGTACCCGCCACCCACTGCCAGCTCAGGTGGTTGCTGGCCAAGTCGCCGTCGAGCAGGTGGGCCACCAGCCAGTCGGCGCCCGAGCGCCAGTGCACCCGCCGCAGATGCACCACATAACTGGCCAGCCACATGCGTGCATGGTTGTGCAGCGTGCCGGTGGCGTAGAGCGTGCGCACCGCCTCATCGATCACCGGCACGCCGGTTCGTGCTTGGGTGATGTCTGTCGGGAGTTCGGTGGCGTAAGCCGCATCGGGCAGAGGCCCTGGGTGCAGTGACTGAAAAATACCTGAACCCGAATGGTGCCAGACATGCCGAAAGTATTCGCGCCAGCCCAATTCAAACACCAGCTTTTGCTCGACGGCCAAGGGGTGGTTCTGAATGACCTGCGCGAGCACCTCGGGCAGCGTCAGTAGCCCGTGGGTGAGATAGGGCGACAGGCCGGTGACCGCCCCTTGCAAATGGTTGCGCGTGCGCGCATAGTCGGCCGGTTGGATGGACGCCACCCGCCCGATCGCCGCGCCGCGTGTGGGAGGAAGCGATTGCGTCCAAGGGGTATGGGTCTGTGGGGGCATCGTGGGTTCGCGCCCGATTCAGAACGCCGATCTGGAGAGGTTAACGCAGCCCCCCAGCTGTTGCAGGGCAAGGGCCATTGAGCTTGCACGCTGATGTCGGGCTCGGCACCACGTCCTCAAGCCCACCTCAGCGTTCAGCTCATGCCGTTCGGCGCAGGTCAAAGCCCAGCCGTGGGAAGTGGACATGCACCAGGCCGGCCCGTGCATCGCGTCGGGCCAAGGTCACCCGCTCAATATCCAATCCGACCAGGGTACCGGTCACGCCTTCGGTGCCGTAGTCGAGGGCGGCCACAGTCACTGAATCGCCTGCACTGAAGCCCAGCTCAGCCGCCACCTGCACCGGCGCGTGACCACCGCTGGATGCGGCCAGGGCGATGGCATCGGCGCTCGACATCTCGGTGCGCGCGCCATGGCCCATCGCGGCGATGCGGGCAAACCAGGCCTGCACCGCGGGCCAGGGGGCCAGCAAGGCATCGGCCAGTCCCGCACGGACCATGAACCAGAGGCAGTGGTAGACCGAGAAGTCGGCGATCGAAGCGGCCTGCCCCATCAGCCAGGGTGAGGTGCTCAGCGCTTGCTCAAACCGCCGCAGTGCCGATTGCATCTGCGCGGCAGCGTCGGTGGCGCTGGGGCGTTTGAGCCCGCTGGTGAAGGCGGCGCGGTCTTCGCGCACCTGTGCCATGGCTTCGGGCGTCATGCCTTCAAAAATGCGGGCCCGTGCCTCGGGCGACTGGGTGTTCATCACCGCCTGCCAAAACAGGGTGCTGTCGGCCCAGGCCGCCACCATCGGCGCCTGGCTTGCCAGCAAGGGCGGTTCGGGCTGGAGCGTCTCGATGATCTGCGCGATCAGGGCTGAGTCGCAATACACATCGGCGCCAATCTGCAAAATCGGCGTCCTGCGGTGGCCACCGGTCAGAGCCACGACATCGGGCTTGGGCATGGCCATGGGAATCAGCACCGAATGCCAGGCCATGCGCTTGAAGCCGAAGATGGCGCGCAGCTTTTCAGAAAAGGGCGAGGCCTCGAAGTGATGCAGGATGGGCGTGGGGTTCATGGTGGGCGTGGGCTGTGGGGCAGAGTGCCCCTACGCTGGAGCCAAGCGTCGCCGAGCCGTGCAACTGGCCAGTGCTGGATCGGCATCCTGCTCAATCCAAGCACCTCTGCGATTGCGATGTTAACGGGATGCCGAAACAAAAAAGCGCCCGGAAGGCGCGTATTTGTTTGATGGTTGGCGGAGACTGTGAGATTCGAACTCACGGACGGTTGCCCGTCGGCAGTTTTCAAGACTGCTGGTTTAAACCACTCACCCAAGTCTCCGGATGGATTGGCCGTTCAAGGGCTGTAGTTTAGCCGTGTCTGCGGCGGCCTCGGTCAGCACCCTCGGGCGGGGCTTGCGCGTGTTCAGTGGGCCAGACCCAGGCGGATGATGCCGTACATGGGCACCCCCCAGAGGGCGCGGAAGGTGGGGCACAGCCAGGCGCTGGTCAGGTCGTAGCCGTCGAGCACGCTGTGCTCGGACAGCAGACGCAGGCGGGGGTGGGCGCTTGTGAAGTCGCTCATCTGGCGGGCGCCCCAGAGGAATTGCGCCTGGGTGTGTGAGACCGAAGCGTGAAGGGCCGCCCAGCCGGTGGCCATCCAGCTCAGGCTGTCGAAAACCAGTTCTGAGCCGGATGGCGCATGCGCGGCAAATTCATGCATCACCTGGTGGACTTCTTCGGGCTGCAGGTACATGAGCACGCCCTCGAGCATGACCCAAACGGGCTGACCCTGCGCGCCCTCAGGCAGACCCAGTGAGCGCCACCAGTGGGGCTGGCGCAGGTCAACCACCGCGTCGTGATGGCGCTGCCCCAAGCTGGGCAGCAGGCTCTCGCGCAAGGTCATCACCGCAGGCAGGTCGGTGTCCAGCCATTGGTTGTGTCCTCGGTCCAGCCACTGGAAATACGACGACAGGCCGCAGCCCAGATTAACAGCCCAGCCGCGTGGGTGCCTGACGAAGAAGTCTTGTGCCAAGCTGCGCAGGATGCGGGTGCGGGCCAGCACGCCGTAGACGCTGAGGCGATCTTGCAGGTAGGGCTCAAGATCGTCTTCATCGAGGTGCAGGCCGGCCAGCGCGGCACTGGCGCAGGCGTCTTGCACCGCCATGTGGGCAAAGGCTTGCGCACCATGGGCCCGAGCGATCAGGGGGATGAGCAGGGTCGACTCGACCGGGCTGAGTGTGGCCACCGACGGCACGGTGGTGTACCCGGTTGGCGCATTGCCGCTGGTGGCAGGAGTCTGAAAGGCCATGCCCCATCATCGGGGCAAGTCTGCCCGAGTGGCCGGGCCGGGCGAGTGACAGATTGAAACAGGCGGCACCTGGGGTAAGTCGCCTGCGCGTTCTGCGAGCCCAGCCGGCCCCAGGCTTGTCCTTTGGCCGGCTCAGGCGGCCTGGAGCATGCCGCGGGTTTCGATGAAGGCGATCACCTGATCGAGCCCGCTGAGGGTCTTGAGGTTGGTCATGACGAAGGGCTTGAGGCCCTTGGGGGTGCTGCGCATGCGCACGGTGTCGGCTTCCATCACAGCCAGGTCGGCGCCCACATGGGGGGCCAGGTCGGTCTTGTTGATGACGAACAGGTCGCTCTTGGTGATGCCCGGGCCGCCCTTGCGCGGGATTTTTTCGCCAGCGGCCACGTCGATGACGTAGATGGTCAGATCGCTCAACTCGGGGCTGAAGGTGGCCGCCAGGTTGTCGCCTCCGCTTTCGACAAACACCACATCGGCGTTGGGAAATTGCTCGAGCATGCGGTCGATGGCCTCCAGGTTGATGGAGGCGTCTTCGCGAATGGCAGTGTGCGGGCAGCCGCCGGTTTCCACGCCCATGATGCGCTCGGCCGCCAAGGCCCCGCTGACGGTCAGCAGTCGCTGGTCTTCCTTGGTGTAAATGTCATTGGTGATGGCCACCAGGTCGTATTGCTCGCGCATGGCCTTGCAGAGCATCTCGAGCAAGGTGGTCTTGCCCGAGCCCACGGGCCCGCCGATGCCTACGCGCAAGGGGGGCAGGTTTTTGGTGCGTCCGGGGATGTGGTGCAGTGTCATGGGAGGGGAACTTTAGGAGCGGAACAGTCGGGAGTATTGGGCCTCATGCCGGCTCGACAGGATGGCCAGCATGGGGGTGAAGGCCTGGCGGCCTTCGTCGGTGGCGGCCATGGCCTGTTCGACGGCCGGCGGTATGGCGGCGGCCAGCCGCGCCAGGATGCGCTGTCCGGCACTCTGACCCAGGGGCACGGCCTTGATGGCGGCTTGCATCATGTTTTCGGCCCAGCCGAAGGCGCAGGCCAGCAGCACATCGCGCGTGGCGGCCTGGCTGCTGGAGGCGGCCAACGCAAAGGCCACCGGGTAGGTGGGCGGTAGGGCCGCGCAGTCGGCCAGCGGCAACTGGCTGGCCTGCGGGTCGTGGCGCAGCCATTCGAGCAGCGATCGGCCCATTTGCTGGGTTTGCTGGCGAAACTCGCTGGTTTCTCGGGTGTGCAGCACCCAGTCGTTGAGCTGGCGCACCCGGCCCAAGTCGTGCGCGCGCCAGGCCGGCAGGGCTTGGGCCACCACGGCCAGGTCGCTGCGCGCTTGGCTGAGCTGCAACTGGGCCAGCAGCCAGTCGCTGGCCTGCGCTTCGTTGCTCACCAGGCCGGCATCGACCGCCGCTTCCAGCCCTTCCGAGTAAGAAAAGCCGCCCACCGGCAGAGCCGGTGAGGCCAGCCAGATGAGCCTGAGCAGGCTGGGCGCCGGCAGTGTTGGCAGGGTGGGCGGGTTCAACGGCCGGATCTGGGTTCAGTGGTGGTCATGACCGCAGCCTGGGCCGTGCACATGGCCGGCATCAGGTTTCGCGGGGGCGGGATGGTCATGACCGTGACCATGATCGTGACCATGATCGTGACCATGGTCATGGCCGTGCGAGTGCCCGTGCCCGCCGGCGGCGTAGGCACCGCCTTCGGGCTCGAAGCCTTCGGCGGCCTCATGGACGATCAGGTGCATGGCGCGCAGCATGTCGGCCAGCACATGGTCGGGCTCGATCTTGAGGTGATCGCTCTTGAGTTCGATCTGCACATGCCGGTTGCCGAGGTGGTATGCCGCGCGCACGAGATCAAAGGAGCTGCCGTGGTGTGGGCAGGGGGTGATGCGCAGCACCGGCTGAGGTGCTGCGATGACGCGGATCAGTGAGCCGTCGGCCGCCACCAGCACGTCGCCGCCGCGCACCGCGGTGCCGCGTGGCAGGAAAACACCCAGGGCGCGGCCCTGGGAGTCGGTGGCATCAAAGCGGCTTTTTTGGCGCACATCCCAGTCGAGTTCAACCGTGGCGGCGCGTTTGATGAGCACGGGAGCCAGGCCCGCGCCTTGAGCGATGAGTTTGGAGACTTGCAGCATGAATCAATTAGACCAGCGTTCGGCCAGAGGGCCCGGTCAGCCGGGGCTCAGAAGAGGAAATAGCGCTGCGCCATGGGCAAGCTGGTGGCCGGCTCGCAGGTCAGCAGTTGGCCATCGGCGCGCACCAGATAGGTTTGCGGGTCGATCTCCATGGCCGGCAGAAAGCTGTTGTGAATCATGTGCTGCTTGCGCACTTGGCGGATGCTGTGCGCCGCGCTCAGGGTCTTGCTCAGGCCGTATCGCTCCTTCACGCCAGCGGCCAGGGCCGACTTGGAGACGAAGGTGAGCGAGCCACGCGCCAGCGCACCGCCGTAGCTGCCAAACATGGGCCGGTAGTGCACCGGCTGTGGGGTGGGGATCGACGCATTGGGGTCGCCCATGGCGGCGTGTGCAATGAAGCCGCCCTTGAGAATGATCGATGGCTTGATGCCGAAAAATCCAGGCCGCCAGATCACCAGATCGGCCCATTTGCCTACCGCGATCGAGCCGACCTCGTGTGAGATGCCGTGCGCAATGGCGGGGTTGATGGTGTACTTGGCCACATAGCGCTTGATGCGGTAGTTGTCGTTGCGCGCATCTTGCTCGATGGAAGTGCCCTTCTCCAGAAGGGGAGGCGGAAGATGGCCGCGCTGGGCCTTCATCTTGTGCGCCGTCTGCCAGGTGCGGATGATGACCTCGCCGACCCGGCCCATGGCCTGGCTGTCGCTGCTCATCATGCTGATGGCGCCCAGGTCGTGCAGGATGTCCTCGGCCGCAATGGTTTCCTTGCGGATGCGGCTTTCGGCGAAGGCCAGGTCTTCGGCGATGCTGGCGTCCAGGTGGTGGCAGACCATCAGCATGTCCACATGCTCGTCGAGCGTGTTGACGGTGTAGGGCATGGTTGGGTTGGTCGAGGAGGGCAGGAAGTTCTCCTGGCCCACCACCCGCATGATGTCCGGGGCATGGCCGCCGCCGGCGCCTTCGGTGTGAAAGGCGCACAGGCCGCGCCCTTTGGTGGCGGCGATGGTGTCTTCGACAAAGCCCGATTCATTGAGCGTGTCGGAGTGCAGGGCCACCTGGGTGTCGGTCTCGTCGGCCACATCCAGGCAATTGCTGATGGCGGACGGCGTGCTGCCCCAGTCCTCGTGGAGTTTGAGGCCGATCACGCCGGCGTCGATCTGCTCGCGCAGCACCTCGGGGCGGCTGGCGTTGCCCTTGCCCAGAAAGCCCAGGTTCATCGGAAAGGCATCGGCCGCTTGCAGCATGCGCTCGATGTTCCAGGGGCCAGGCGTGCAGGTGGTGGCAAAGGTGCCGGTGGCCGGGCCGGTGCCGCCGCCCATCATGGTGGTGATGCCCGAACTCAGGGCTTCTTCGATCTGCTGTGGGCAGATGAAGTGGATGTGCGAATCAATGCCGCCGGCGGTGACGATCAGCCCTTCGCAGCTGATGATTTCAGTGCCGGCGCCGATGACGATGTCCACCCCCGGCTGCACGTCCGGGTTGCCGGCTTTGCCGATGGCTGCGATGCGGCCGTCTTTGAGGCCGATGTCGGCCTTGATGATGCCCGCGTGGTCGATGATGAGCGCATTGGTCAGCACGGTGTCGACCGCGCCCTGTGCCCGGGTACGCTGCGACTGCGCCATGCCGTCGCGGATGGTCTTGCCGCCACCGAACTTGACCTCTTCGCCGTAGCTGCCAGCGCGCAAGGTGTAGTCGGCCTCCACCTCGGCGATGAGGTTGGTGTCGGCCAAGCGCAGTCGGTCGCCGACGGTCGGTCCGAACATTTCCGCGTAGGCGCGGCGTCCAATGGTGGCCATGTGGGTTCCTTTGTCTAGCGCTGCCCTGGGGGCGGGATTTTTCTCATCCCGCTTTCTTCAGGGAGTGGGACTTTTTCTTCTATCTGCCGTCAGGGAGCAGGATTTTTTCCTTTTCGCTCCCTTCGGAGCGGGGGATTTTCTTGTTCCCTCTCCCTTTGGGAGAGGGCTAGGGTGAGGGCAACGCGTAGCACCTGTGTTTTCCTGCGCCAGCCCCACCCCCAAAAAAGGGGGCGACTGTTCATTCATAACTTTCCTTGCACCAGGCCTCTGAATCCCCAAACTTCACGGGCGCCGGCATAGTCGACCAACTCGACCGTGCGCTGCTGGCCGGGCTCAAAGCGCACAGCCATCCCCGAGGCGATGTTCAGGCGCATGCCGCGTGCGGCCTCGCGGTCAAAGCGCAACGCTTGGTTGGTTTCTGCAAAGTGGTAGTGCGAGCCGACCTGGATCGGGCGGTCGGCCGCGTTGACCACCACCAGGGTGAGCGTGCGTCGGCCGTTGTTGAGCGCGAGGGTGCCGTCGGCAGTCAGCAATTCGCCGGGGATCAGGCTCATTTGCGGGTCCACCACAGTCCCAAACCAATGGCCAGCCCCAGTGCAATCCACATCGCGCTGTCGGTGGCGTGCCAGTGGCTGCCGGCCAGGCCATGGCCGTCGTGGGCTTGCGCAGTGGTGCTGAGCAAAGTGAGCAGGGCGAGCAGGCGCATGGACTGGTTCCTTGAAAGTCAGACGATGGGTTGGTGCACGGTCACCAGCTTGGTGCCGTCGGGAAAGGTGGCTTCGACCTGGATGTCGCTGATCATCTCGGGCACGCCTTCCATCACGTCGGCGCGGCTCAGCACGGTTCGGCCCTCGCTCATGAGCGCCGCCACGCTTTTTCCGTCGCGCGCCCCTTCCATGACGGCTGCGCTGATCAAGGCGACGGCTTCCGGGTAGTTGAGCTTGAGTCCACGGGCGCGGCGGCGTTCGGCCAACAAGGCAGCCGTGAAGATCAGCAATTTGTCTTTCTCGCGGGGACTCAATTCCATGGAAACTCCGGGCCGTTTGGGCTGCAGGGGATCGTGCAAAAACAGTGCCAACGGGCATGGGTGGCTCGGGCAGGGCAGGGGCTCGGCCATGGCGTCGGGCGCACCAAATTGGTGTAAATGGTCGGAGTGCGGCACCAAGATGGCACTTTGCCTCAGGCTGGGCTTTGATGGCGCACCGCTTGGGTGCGGGTTCAAGGCGGTCTGGCCAGAGCTCAGGGCGTCTCGTGTCACCGGCCTGTGGGCCCTCGCAGGGCATGGCGCAGGCTGCGTGATCCATCGCATGGTCAATGGCCCTCGGGGCGCTACAATCGCCCTTTTGCCAGAACTGCCGCAGG
The DNA here is from genome assembly GCA_034680305.1 of Polaromonas sp. GTDB lineage: Bacteria > Pseudomonadota > Gammaproteobacteria > Burkholderiales > Burkholderiaceae_C > Polaromonas. The sequence continues at coordinate 8,895 of JAXITB010000054.1, forward strand.
TGCCCATCGGTGAAGGTTTTCATCCATTCAATCGGCCCAGTGCGCCCAGAGGCTGGCTGCTTGTCTGAAGGATTGCCCGCACATGGCTAAGGAAGAACTGATTGAAATGCACGGTTTGGTGGAAGAGGTTCTGCCCGACTCGCGCTTTCGTGTCACGCTGGACAACGGCCACAAGCTGATCGCCTACACCTCGGGCAAGATGCGCAAGAACCACATCCGGATTCTGGCTGGCGATCAGGTTTCGCTCGAGCTCTCGCCCTACGATCTGAGCAAGGGCCGCATCACCTTCCGTCACATTGCCGGCCGCACACCGCCGGCACCGCGCGGCCCGCGTTGACGCCTTCACTTTGAACCCCTCGGGCGATTTGTCCGGGTCGCCAAAAGCGCTGCGGGTCAGCGCTTTTTTTACGGGCCTTCGCAGATGGCCGTCTGGGCGACGGGCTCTGGCCGGGGTGGTGGCGCGGTTGTCGCTGACAGGCTGGCGGTTGGCCCTGCGCTAGCCTGAAGGCATTTCAACTTCAGGAGCAGGGCCATGACTCAGGTTCAAGACATCATGACGCGTGGCGTGCGATCTCTCTCGCCCTCAGACTCGGTGGTGCAGGCAGCGCGCGTCATGGAAGAGCTCAATGTGGGGGCTATTCCCGTCTGCAGAGGCGGCGAACTGCTGGGCATGGTGACCGACCGCGACATCACCACCCGTGCCGTGGCCCGTGGACGTGCCGACCCAGGCACCACCTTGTCGGACGTGATGAGCGAACATGTGAGTTGGTGCTACGCCGATCAGGCGGTGGAAGACGTGCTGCAGCAGATGTCGGACTGGCAGATTCGGCGCATTCCAGTGATGGACCATAGCCAGAAGTTGGTGGGCATGCTCAGTCTGGGCGATCTGGCACTTAAATGGGACTCAGACCGCGCCGCCCAGGGCTTGGCGCGCATCTGCGAGCCGGCCCGGCCGCATCATTTGTGGCCCACACGGACCGATCAGGCCACAGACCAGGGCCCGTGGGCCCTGCAGTCGGGCTCTAAGCCGCGCAATCGGCAGTCGGAGGTCCTATCGCGGGGGAACGCACCAAGCTGAAGCCAGGCGCGGGGCCTGAATCGCACACGGCTGGCCTGGATGCTTCTGCGCCTGCCTGTGTGGCTGAGGCCAGAAGCACGCTCAGTTTCAGTGGCTGCTCGAGTTGCGGTGAGCCCAGGCGGTGGTGTTCTTCTCGATGTAGCTGAACAGCTCGTACATCAGCATGGCCATGGCGCCAACGACCACCAGACCTGCAAAGGCCAGACCCATCTGCATGGCTGAGCCGGCCGAGATCAGCAGGTAGCCGATGCCCTCGTTGGCGGCGGTCATCTCGGAGACGGTGGTGCCGACAAAAGCCAGGGTGATGGCGACCTTCAGTGAGCCGTAGAAGTAGGGCATGGAGCGTGGCAGCCCGACCTTGATCAGCACGTCCCAGCGCTTGGCGCCGAGCACCCGCAGCACGTCTTCGAGCTCGGGCTCGAGCGTGGCCAGACCGGTGGCGATGTTGACCATGATGGGGAAGAAGGAGATCAGGAAGGCCGTCAGGATGGCCGGGCCGATGCCAATGCCGAACCACACCACCAGAATCGGCACAAAAGCAGCTTTGGGCAGCGCGTTGAAGGCCGTCATCAGGGGGTAGACGGCGGTGTAGGCCAGGCGTGAGGAGCCGATCAAAAAGCCCAGCATCACCCCGACGATGATGGCCAGTCCAAAGCCGGCCATGGTCACCCAATAGGTGCGCCAGGCATGTGC
>JAXITB010000055.1:0-10603 GCA_034680305.1 Polaromonas sp.
CACTGTGCAGATGATCCAGCGAGGCGATGACCTCGGAGCCGCTTTGCCGGCCCAGGTCCTTGACCCATGCCTGCCGCTGGCGCGTCCCGACACCGGTCACCGCAAAGTCACTCGCCCCATCCAGCACCCTCGCCCACATATAAAGCCTGGCGCCGACCGAAGTGTCGATCGCGGACACGCTCACCTGGCCCCGGCGGAGTTGATCGTTGAACGTGATTGCCTGTTGCACGGCAACCTCGAGACGCTCCAGAGGAGCCCGATACGCCTTTGGGAATGCCAGGACCAGAAGCAGTACTCCAAGCATCAGACCCAGCGTCCAACGAAGTGCCTGATCACTGCGCCGCTTAAACAAAAAACGCCAACAAATGATAGTCACAGCGGCGAGCAAGCAAAGACTGAGGCCATAACTCCCACGCGACTGACTGAACAGCACCGCTGCCGCTCCGACGAACGCGCTGACTAGGAGCGCCCCTCGGGCACCCCATGTCCGGTGGGGGATACAAGCACGCCCCAGAACAACACAGACCACAAAACTCACGCCCGCAGCCCACGGCAAGGCATTCGTCGGCGTGTCCCGGCCGAGCATCCAAACCACTGCCAGCGCTACCCAGCAGGCCAGTGCCAATGCAAAGTCGATGGCGCCCTTTTGCCGGCGTGACAGAGCACATGTCTGGAACAAGCACCAAGCGGCCAGTGCCATCAGGAAAAACCGCGCCTCAAAATGCCGACCACCCCAGGAGTCGTTCCACAGCAGGGTCGCAGCAGCGCGAAACACCAAAGCGGCCGTTGCAATGATCAGCCAGTCACGGGCCAGGGGCGGGACCAAAGGCAGCCGCGGCCAGCGTGCGATGACCCAAAACGCCCAGGCAAGAAAAACGAAAAACAGCAAGCCACCTGCCTTGGTCAGCGCAGGTGACAGGGAAAACAACACCACGCTGACCACAAGCAACCAGAGCGGCGCTTGCCGTCTCGATGGAGTCAGTGCGGGTGCTTCGCTTTGCAAGTCAGTCATGGTGGGCGGGCCTCAGGCAGTCGGCAGCAAACCAGTCCGCCTGGTCCGAGACGATGGCACACAGCTCTGGCCGATAATGAACGGCGTTGTTCAGTCATTGTAGAGTCTGCCCCGACGCCCAAGACGTCGAAAAGGACCCCGGTGTCCAGCCATCAGGTCACCGGCTTGTTTCAACCGGGAGTCGCCGGCCCCTAACTGCTCCATCGCGTCGCCTGATGTCCAACACCTCGATCTATCACCGCGCCCGCCGTCACATGGCCAGACTCTGGCCCTTGTTCGGCGTCTCGCGCGGTACCTGGCTGTTGGCCGCTGCCGCAACAGCTCTGGCCGCTGCCACCGAGCCCATGATCCCGGCGCTGCTCAAGCCACTGATTGACCACGGCTTCCAGAGCAATGGTCGCGTCACCCTTTGGCACGTACCGGCCCTTTTGCTTTTGGTCTTTGGCCTGCGGGCGGCGGCGGGATTCATTTCTCAGTACGCCCTGGCACGAATCATCAACCTCGGGCTGCAGGGCTTGCGCGATGAGCTGTTTGCGAAGATGTTGCGAGCCCACCTGAACCTGTATGGTCAGCAAAGCGCCAGCACCTTGGCCAACACGGTGGTTCACGAGGTGCAAAATGGATCGGCCTTGTTGATCAATTCTTTGGTGCGGGTCGTCCGAGATGCCCTGACCCTGGTGGCGCTGGTGGTTTACCTGCTGTATCTCAATTGGAAACTGAGCCTGGTGGTCGCCATCATCCTCCCGCCGCTTGGCCTGATGATCCGAGTCCTGACGCGGCGCATGTACCGGCTCACCCAGCAAACCCAGGGTGCCACCGATGAGTTGGCCTATGTGGTGGAAGAAAATGTCCTGGCTCAGCGCGACATCCGCCTGTATGCGGCGCAGCGTCTGCAAGCACGGCGCTTTGGGCGACTGAGCCAAAAACTCAGGCAACTGTCTCTGAAAACCACGGTCGCCCACGGCGGTATGAGTGCCCTGACACAAGTGCTTTCCGCCCTGGCACTGTCGGCCGTGATCAGCGTGGCGCTGCTGCAGAGTGCCGGTGGGGCCACCACCGCCGGCGGATTCATGGCATTCATCACCGCCATGCTCTTGCTGATCGCACCACTGAAGAGCCTGGCAGAGGTCAGCAGTCCGCTGACGCGCGGCCTGGCTGCGATCGAACGCGGCTTGGCCCTGTTGGATGATGTGCCCGACGAACACGGTGGCTCCCACGCCCAGCAGCGGGCACGCGGTGACATACGCCTGGACTGCGTGACTGTGCAGTACGAGCCCCAGGCGCGACCCGCGCTTGACCAAGTCAACCTGCACCTGCCGGCCGGTAAAACGGTGGCGCTGGTTGGCAGTTCAGGTTCGGGAAAGACCACCCTGGCCAATCTTCTGCCGCGTTTGGTGGAGTGCAGCCAGGGCCGGGTGCTCCTTGACGACACCGACATCGCCCAGTGGGATCTGGCAAGCCTTCGAGCGCAGTTCGCCTATGTCAGTCAGCATGTGGTCATGCTCAACGACAGTCTGGCGGTGAACGTGGCCCTGGGCCAGGAGCCCGACCGCGCGCGCGTCATGCAGTGCCTTCAGGCGGCCAATTTGGAATCCCTGTCGCAAGCCCTCCCGCAGGGCATGGACACATTGCTCGGTCATAACGCCATGCAGTTGTCGGGCGGCCAGCGCCAGCGACTGGCCATCGCCCGGGCACTCTACAAAGATGCGCCGATTCTCATCCTCGATGAGGCCACGTCTGCACTCGACGGGGAATCCGAGCGTGCCGTGCAGCAGGCCATCGAGCGCGTGTGTGCCGGCCGAACCTCGCTGGTTGTGGCACACCGCCTGTCAACGATCGAGCACGCCGACTTCATTGTGGTGATGGAGGCCGGACAGGTGATCGAAACCGGTACCCACGCCCAGTTGCTGGCGCTGGGTGGGCATTACAGCCACCTGCACAAGCTGGGCTTCCGCAGCGCACCGGAGGAGCATGCAGCGCAACCGAAGGGGGATTGACCCTTAACTCCAGCGCGCCTTGAGCCGCGCCAGCCACAGGGCCTTGGCGTAAGCCGGGTCTTGCTCAGGTTCAGGCAGAACCAGCCCACGTGCCACATCGCCGCGGCGAACGTGGTATCGATCAAACACCGATGGGGTCATTCGCCACTTGCGTAAGAACTGCCCTCGCCCATCGTTCTTGACAATGCGCCCGGTGCTTTTGCACATGAAGTGATAGACGTGGCTGTCACCGACACCCAGAAAAATTCGGCAACCGGCTTGCCACATTTTCATGGCGAAGTCATTGTCACTGGCCATTCCGGGACTGAACTCACTGCTGTAGCCCCCAACGGCATGCCACCAGCGCCGATGCACCAGGGTGGGCGGCCAAGTCGAACCGTACCAGTCAGGTCGACGCAGTGATGAACAGTGGGCCAGCAAATCCTGCTCGCGAAAACTGGAAAGATCCTGTCCAAAGTCGGCAACCGTCACACAGCGGTTACCGGTATCGCGAGGCTCAATCAAACTGCCTGACAGCATGAAGGCATCATGGCCAATCGCCTGGGCCTTGGCCATTAAAGCCGAGTCCCAACCGGGGCAGCAATACATGTCATCATTCATGTAGACCACCCAGGGGTGCCGAGCGAGTGCCCCCGACCCGTTGACTGCCAGACAGATGCCGATGTTGTCGCGGGAGTGAGTGTGATCAAGCCCCTGCGCCTGAACCCAATCCAGAGTGCCATCGCTACCGTCGTTGACGTGAACGATGATCTGATGATCGGCTTGGCTGTGGCGCCGAATGCTGTCAATACACAAGCGCAGATGCGCCAGGTTATTCCAGGTCGGGATCAGGATCGAAAAACGGCCGTCCGCATCGATCGGCTCTGACGTCAAGTGCATACCCAGCCTCACAGCAAAACAATGTCGTACTGCTCCTGCGGCAGTGAAGACTCGGCCTGCAGTGAGATCGGCTTGCCGATGAAGTCCGACAGGCCGGCCAAGTGCTGACTTTCTTCATCCAAAAGCAAATCGATCACGGCCGCAGCCGCCACCACCCGGAATTCGCGGGGATGGAACTGCCTGGCCTCACGCAAAATTTCGCGCAAGATGTCATAGCTGACACTGCGCGCCGTCTTGACGATGCCCTTGCCCTGGCAGATCGGACAAGGCTCGCACAGTTGATGCGCCAGCGACTCGCGGGTTCGCTTGCGCGTCATTTCCAACAAACCCAAAGCCGAAAATCCGTTGACTGTGGTCTTGACACGGTCGCGGGCCAGTTGCTTTTTGAATTCTTCAAGGACCGAATCCCGGTGGTCTGCGCGCGCCATGTCGATGAAGTCAACCACCATGATCCCACCCAGATTGCGCAGGCGCAACTGCCGTGCAATCACCTGTGCCGACTCCAAATTCGTCTTAAAAATGGTCTCTTCAAAGTTGCGCGCTCCGACAAAGCCGCCGGTGTTGACGTCGATCGTGGTCAAGGCCTCGGTCTGGTCAATGATGAGATAGCCACCCGACTTCAGATCGACCCGTCGGCCCAGGGCGCGGGCGATCTCTTCGTCAATGTTGTGCAGATCAAAGATCGGGCGCTCACCGGTATAAAGCGCAATTTTCTTGAACATCGCCGGCATGAATTCACTTGCAAACTGCTGCAAGGCCTGATGCTGCTCGCGCGAGTCGACCCGGATGGCCTGGGTGTCTTGCGACGCGATGTCGCGCAAGACACGCTGCAGCAAAGTCAGATCCTGATGCAGTAAGGAGGCAGGCGGCCGGCGGCCAGCCTGCTCACGGATGTGGGACCAAGTCTTGCGCAAATAGGCGATGTCATCAGCCAGTTCGGCGTCACTCGCATCTTCGGCATTGGTGCGCAAGATAAACCCACCGGCATCGCCGGCCAGCACTTGCAGGCGCTGACGCAACTGCTCGCGCTGTTGCGCAGGGATTTTTTGCGAAACACCGATGTGCTTGTCCTGCGGCAAAAACACCAGCAAACGCCCGGCAATGCTGACCTGCGCGCTCAGGCGAGCGCCTTTGGTACCAATGGGATCCTTGAGCACCTGCACCATGATGCTCTGTCCCTCAAAGACCTGCTTTTCAATCGGCACGACCGCCTCACCGCGGGTCCCCTCCCCCTCTCCATGCCGGCTGGCGATGCTCGAGAGCAAGTCGCCCACATGTAAAAAACCGGCGCGCTCCAGACCGATGTCGATGAAGGCCGACTGCATGCCTGGCAGCACCCTGGCGACTTTGCCCAGGTAGATGTTGCCCACCAAGCCCCGCTCAAGCGCACGCTCGACGTGCAACTCCTGCACGGCGCCCTGTTCGATCACCGCGACACGGGTCTCCTGTGGGGCCCAGTTGATCAAAATATCTTGGGGCATGGGATCTCATCCAGTTTCAATGTGCGGCCGAAAGGTGGTCTCAACGCAAGCCCCCTTCGCGCTGGCTTGTGGCATTGATTCTCAGCCCGAGACCCTGCAAAAGCAAAGCGGTTTCTCGCAGCGGCAGCCCCATGATGCCCGAATAGCTGCCGCGCATATCGGTGATGTGCATGGCTGCGCGACCTTGGACTGCATAGGCCCCGGCCTTGCCAAGAGGCTCTCGGGTCGCCACGTAATCACGAATCTGAGCGGGTGTGAGCTTGGCAAAGGTCACTTGCGACACGCTCAGCGCCTGGAGGCGACGCCGACCACTTTGAACCGCCACCGCAGTCAACACCCGGTGCGTGCGACCCGACAACTGCCGCAGCATCTGCGCTGCCTCGAGCGCATCGGCCGGTTTGCCCAGAATCTGTCGTCCCAGGGCCACCGTGGTGTCAGCGCACAAGATGGGGGCGTCGGATCGACCCAGACGGACCCGGCGAGCCAGCGCAGCGTCGAGCTTGAGCGCGGTCACCCGCTGAACATAGCGGGCGGGCGCCTCCCGACCGCGCACCGCCTCCAAGGTCTCAGCGTCTTCTTGGTCATCGGGCAAGAGCAGCTCGAAGCGAATGCCGATTTGCTCAAGCAGTTGGGCGCGGCGCGGACTTTGAGAGGCAAGGTAAATCATCCGCAATCTCACTCCCGATGGTAGGGATGGTTGGCCGTGATGCTCCAGGCCCGGTACAGCTGCTCGAGGAGCAGGACCCGAACCATGGCGTGGGGCAAAGTCAGGTCTGACAGGCGAATGCGCTCATGCGCGGCCTGCTTCAGACCCGCGTCCAAGCCATCGGGGCCGCCAATGAGCAAAGCCACATCCGTGCCACCGAGCTGCCAGGCTTGCAACTTGCCGGCCAGGGCGACGGTGGCCAAAGACGTTCCCCGCTCATCGAGCGCAATGATCCGACTTCCCTTGCTGATGGCCGCTTCAATGCGCTGCCGCTCGGCAGCCAACAAGTCTGGCACGGCCTTGCCGTCACGGGCCTGGGCCTTGACGGTTCGAACCTCAACCTTGAAATCTGGTGGAAAGCGCCGAAGGTACTCGTCGCAGGCCGCTTGCGCCCAATCGGGCATCTTGAGCCCAACGGCAACGATCTGCAGCCTCATGGGCTGCGCTTGGCCTTGGCGGGTACCTTCTTGGCAAGCACCTTCTTGGCGGCCACAGCCGAAGTCTTAGCCGTTTTCGATCCGCCGCCTGCCCCCTGGACCGATGTGCGCTTGGCAGACGTTTTGGCGGCCACTGCCTTCTTGGGTACTGATTTCTTGACGGCGGGAGATTTGGCAGACCCCTCGGCTGCGGCGGACGAAGGCCGCTTGGCCGCTGCGGTCTTGGCCCCCGCCTTCTTCGCAACCTCTGCCTTGGCAAGCGCCGTCTTGGGTGTCGCCTTTTTGGATGCAGTCTTTTTGTCTGGAAGCACCGCTGCGGTCGCGGCAACAGGCGCCGGCTGCCCCTTGGCCGCACCCGCCCGGGTCTTGGGTGCCGTGGCTGGCTTCAGTCGAACCGGCTTGTCACCCCAGAGCTCCTCCAGGTGGTAGTACTGACGGATCGACGGCTGCATGATGTGAACCACCGCTGCACCGCAGTCGACAATGATCCACTCGCCGTTGTCCTCGCCCTCTGTGCGCGGCTTGTCAAAACCCGCCTGACGCACCGAATCCCTGACGCTGGCAGCCAGCGCCTTGGTTTGCCGATTGGACGTGCCAGATGCGACGATGACACGCTCAAACAATGAAGTGATGTGCTCGGTATCGAAGACCTGCAGGTCCTGCGCCTTGACGTTTTCCAGACCATCGACGATGGCCTTCTGGAGTTTGACAATGTTGCGTTTGGCAGCTTGAGAATCAGTCATTCATTGAGGGCGTGATCGCCCGGTGGGGTGAATCGGGCCTTCAGCCGGCGGCATAAAGGCGATGGTCGGAAATATAGCGTGCGACTGGGGCAGGCAACAGGCCCCCCAGATCGTCCGTCGAAGTGGGGTGGCTCAGCCGCTGTCGGATCGCCGTCGCACTGATGGCCATGGCGGGTAAATGCAGCCAATGCACCGTCAACTGCGCCTGGGGGCCGCGCTCAGCCTGATCGGGGCGTTCGGCCACGCACAGCCGGGCCTTACCCGCGATCTCCTGCCACTGCCGCCAAGTGCCAAAGGCCGACCACTGGTCTGCCCCCATCACCAAGAACAGCTCGGCACCCGGCTGCTCCTGCCGCAACGCATCGATGGTGTCTATGGTGTAGCTGGCACCCGTTCGCTGGAGCTCGCGCTCGTCGATGACGACGCCCGGCAACTCAGCAAAGGCCAGACGCACCATCGCCAGCCGATCGGCAGCCGAACTGAGCGTGCGAGACTTGTGCCAGGCCACGCCCGTCGGGATGATGCGCAATTCGTCCAGCGCGAGTTGGTCCAAGGCCGCCCTCGCGATCGCCACATGGGCGCTGTGCGGCGGGTCAAAAGCGCCGCCGAAAAGCCCGATGCGGCGTGGCTGGACCATCAAACCCAGTCCTTGGACACCAAGAAGTCACTCAGCAGTCGCCCCTCGGGCGAATCCGGTGGGTCATCGCGCCGGTACGACCAACTGCAATTGAGCGGCATCGACAGCAAAATCGACTCGGTTCGACCGCCCGACTGCAGGCCGAAATGCGTGCCGCGATCCCACACCAGATTGAACTCCACATACCGTCCGCGCCGGTAAAGCTGAAACTGGCGCTCGCGCTCACCATGGGGCATGCCCAGACGACGCTCGACAATGGGCACGTAGGCCGGCAGGAAATGGTTGGCCAACGATTTCAACATCTCAAAGCTGCGCTGCATGCCCAGTTCGTTGAAGTCGTCAAAAAACACGCCGCCGATGCCGCGCGGCTCGCCCCGGTGCTTCAAGAAAAAATACTCATCGCACCACTTCTTAAAGCGGGGGTATTTGTCATCACCAAAAGGAGCAAGGGCCTGCTGGCACTGGCGATGAAAATGCACCGCATCTTCTTCGAAGCCATAGCAAGGCGTCAGATCCATGCCACCGCCGAACCAGGCCACCGGCTCGGCATGGTCCGGCTTGGCCATGATCATGCGCACGTTCATGTGCACCGTCGGTGCATAGGGGTTACGCGGATGGAACACCAGGGACACCCCCATGGCTTCAAAGGGAGCGCCGGCCAACTCAGGCCGATGCTGGGTGGCTGAATTGGGCAGCCGGGGACCCCTCACGTGAGAAAAGCCGCAGCCAGCCCGTTCGAAGACGGCGCCATCCTCCAGGATCATGGTCAAGCCATCGCCTTGCAGCATCTCGCCAGGGTCTTTACGCCATGCATCGCTGACGGGGTGACCACCGTCGATGCGCACCACTTCGGCCATGATTCGGCTTTGCAGGTCGGTGAAAAACGCTCGACCATGGGATACGTCCAAAACACTCATGAGCCCTCCTTGCTCCCTTCCAGTCTGATGGGGGCTGCCAAATCGGGGCGTCGCCCGGTACAGCCCTCGAACGCTTGTGCGATGCGCTTCATGTCCTCATCAACCTGGCCGCTCAGTTCGATCACATCCATCACACGAACCTGCTTGCGCCCGTAATCGATGGCCGCAAGCAGTATCGGGACCCGGGCGCCCAGAGTCACTCGATAAAAGCCGCTGCGCCAGGCGGGGCGCCAGCTGCGCGTCCCCTCCGGGGTCAAAGCGAGCCAGAAATACTCGCCAGCCTGCCGCTTGCGTTCGAACAGCTCAACCATCTGCTCGACCACGCCGCGCGCTGCCGCCCGATCGACCGGCACGCCCCCCAACCAGCGCAGCCATGCGCCGAACAAAGGAATGCGAAACAAGGTGTGCTTGCCCCAGAACTTGGCCTCAATGCCCATGGCCCATTTGGCAAGAACGCCCACAGGGAAATCCCAGTTCGAGGTGTGCGGGTACACCACAATCACCCCCTGCAGCGCTGGAAGACCCTGGAAATGCACCTGCCAGCCCATCAGGCTAAGGATGCGCCGGGCCAACGCACTGCCGCGAGGGGACATCGATGGCTGGACCGACATCAATGAACCTTCAAGCCTTGAGTGCCCGGTGGCCAATGTCACGGCGCCACTGGGCCCCGTCAAAGCCAATTTGCTCGACCACCGAGTAAGCGCGCTGCTGCGCCTGTCGCACGGTGTCGCCCAAAGCCGTGACGCACAGCACACGGCCGCCCGAAGTCAGTGTTTGTCCGGCCTGATCGTGCGTTCCGGCATGGAAAACCACGCAATCGGATTCAGTCTTGGGGTCAGGCAAGCCCGAGACGGCATCGCCCTTGCGCGGGTGCAGCGGATAGCCGTGAGCAGCCATGACCACGCCCAGCGCCGGACGCCGGTCCCATTCCAGTTCAATTTGATCGAGGCCGCCCGACGTGGCCGCCATCATTACATCGACCAGATCCGACTTCAAACGCATCATGATGGGTTGTGTTTCCGGGTCCCCCATTCGGCAATTGAATTCCAGCGTCTTGGGCTGACCCTGCGCATCGATCATCAAACCGGCATACAGGAAGCCGGTGTAGGGGATACCGTCTTTCTCCATGCCGCGGATGGTGGGCAGGATGATCTCTCGCATGGCACGCGCATGGACATCGGGCGTCACCACGGGGGCGGGCGAATAAGCCCCCATGCCGCCGGTGTTGGGCCCCTGATCGCCATCGAGCAAACGCTTGTGGTCTTGGCTGGTGGCCAGGGCCAGCACATGCTGGCCGTCGCACATGACGATGAAGCTGGCCTCTTCGCCCGCCAGGAACTCCTCAATCACCACACGGGCGCCACCCGCGTTGTGGCTGACGCCCAACACATTGTCCAGCAGCATGAAGTCCACCGCCTCGTGGGCCTCCTGAACGCTCATGGCCACGACGACGCCCTTGCCTGCCGCCAGACCGTCTGCCTTGACCACAATGGGCGCACCCTTGCGATCAATGTAAGCGTGGGCCGCAGCCACATCGGTGAAGGTTTCATACTCGGCCGTCGGGATGCCGTGGCGATGCATGAATGCTTTGGAAAATGCCTTGGAACTCTCGAGCTGGGCTGCGGCCCGAGTCGGCCCGAAGACCCTCAGACCATGTGCCCGAAATTCGTCGACGATACCCGCAGCCAGGGGCTGCTCGGGGCCAACCACGGTCAGCGCGATCTCATTGTCCTGGGCCCATGAACGCAGGGCCTGCACATCGGTGATCGCCATGTTGTGCAAACGGGGGGCATG
>JAXITB010000056.1:0-10548 GCA_034680305.1 Polaromonas sp.
CCCACTCGTTGTCGTACCAGGCCACCACCTTGATGAAGGTGCCGTCCAGGGCGATGCCGGCGTCGGCGTCGAAGACGCTGGTGCAGGTCTCGCCGACGAAGTCGGTGGCCACCACCTTGTCTTCGGTGTAGCCGAGCACGCCCTTGAGCGCGCCCTGGCTCTGGGCCTTCATTTCGGCGCAGATTTCAGCGTAGGTGGCGGCGTTGTTGAGTTCAACCGTCAGGTCAACCACCGACACATCGGAGGTGGGCACACGGAAGGACATGCCGGTGAGCTTTTTGTTGAGCTCGGGGATCACCACGCCCACCGCCTTGGCGGCACCGGTGCTCGAGGGGATGATGTTTTCCAGAATGCCGCGGCCGCCGCGCCAGTCTTTGTTGGACGGGCCGTCGACGGTTTTCTGCGTGGCGGTGGCCGCATGCACGGTGGTCATGAGGCCGCGCTTGATGCCCCATTTGTCGTTGAGCACCTTGGCCACCGGGGCCAGACAGTTGGTGGTGCACGAGGCGTTGGAGATGATGTCCTGGCCGGCGTAGGTCTGGTGGTTGACGCCGTAGACGAACATGGGCGTGTCGTCCTTGGAGGGCGCCGACATCACCACCTTCTTGGCGCCGGCGGCCAGGTGTTTGGCGGCGGTGGCCTTGTCGAGGAACAGGCCAGTCGATTCGAGCACGATGTCGGCGCCGACCTCGTTCCACTTGAGGTTGGCCGGGTCGCGCTCTTGCGTCAGGCGGATCTTGTGGCCATTGACGATCAGGGTGTTGCCCTCGACCGAGACCTCGCCCTTGAAGCGGCCGTGCACCGAGTCATAGCGCAGCATGTAGGCCAGGTAATCGGGCTCGAGCAGGTCGTTGATGCCCACCACCTGGATGTCACTGAAGTTTTGCACCGCAGCGCGCAGCACGTTGCGGCCGATGCGGCCAAAGCCGTTGATGCCGATCTTGACAGTCATGAGTTACTCCTGAGATTGCTTGAGAGACAAAAGAAATCTTGTTGGCGGCGGCTCGCTCGGGGGCGCATCGCCGCGAGGGCGCGGCTCCCACAAGGTCTGGGCCCTGCACCGGGGGGTTGGAAGCGCCGCCCCGGCGCGGTCAGGCCCAATCATGCGCGTGCGAGCTTACTTGCCCAGTACAGCGCGCACCGTGTCGGCCACGTTCTCCGGCGTGAAGCCAAAGTGCTTGAACAGCACCGGCGCGGGCGCGGACTCGCCGTAGGTGTCCAGGCCCACCACGGCCGCACAGCCGTACTTCCACCAACCGTCGGTGGAGCCCATCTCGACCGCCACGCGCGGCAGGCCGGCGGGCAGCACCTCGCGCTTGTACTCGGCCGACTGGCGGTCAAAGGTGGTGGTGCTGGGCATGGAGACCACCCGCACCGCGATCTTGCGGTCGGCCAGCAGTTTTTGGGCGTGCAAGGCCAGTTGCACCTCGGAGCCGGTCGCGATGATCACGGCCTGGGCTTTCTTCTTCAAGCCCACCTCGGCCGGCTCGGCCAGCACATAGGCGCCGCGGGTGATCAGGTCAGCGTCTTGCTTGGGTGCGTAGGGCAGGTTCTGCCGCGACAGCAGCAAAGCGCTTGGCCGATGCTTATTGGCCAGGGCCACCGACCAGGCCACCGCGGTTTCGGTGGTGTCGGCCGGACGCCAGACGTCCAGGTTGGGAATGAGCCGCAAGCTGGCGGCGTGTTCGACCGACTGGTGCGTGGGTCCGTCCTCGCCCAGGCCGATGGAGTCGTGGGTGAACACATGCACCACCCGCAGCTTCATGAGCGCAGCCATGCGGATGGCGTTGCGGCTGTAGTCGCTGAAGGTCAGGAAGGTGCCGCCATAGGGAATGAAGCCGCCGTGCAGGGCCACGCCATTCATGATGGCGGCCATGCCAAATTCGCGCACGCCGTAATTAATGTGGCGGCCGCCTTGGCCCGCCTCATTTTTGACCACGCTGCCGGCCGCATCAAAGCGCAGATTGGGCGTGGACTTGGTGTTGGTCAGGTTCGAGCCGGTCAGGTCGGCCGAGCCACCGAGCATCTCGGGCAGCGCGGCGGTGAAGTGCTCGAGCGCGATCTGGCTGGCCTTGCGGCTGGCCACCGTCTCGGCCTTTTCATGGGCGGTTTGCACGGCCGACACCGCCACGTCGGCAAAGTGCTTGGGCAGATCGCCGGCCATGCGGCGATTGAACTCAGCCGCCAGCTCGGGGAAGGCCGCGGCATAGGCCGCAAAACGCTGATTCCATTGGGCCTGGCGGGCCGCGCCGGCGGCCTTGGCGTCCCAGTCGGCATAGACCTCGGCGGGCACCACAAAGGGCTCGTGCGTCCAGCCGATGGCCTCGCGGGTGAGCTTGATTTCTTCAGCGCCCAGGGGCTCGCCATGGGCCTTGGCGGTGTTGGCCCGGTTGGGCGAGCCCTTGCCGATGGCGGTCTTGCAGACGATGAGCGTGGGCTTATCGGCGCTTTTCTTGGCCTGCGCGATGGCCGCGTCCACGGCTTTGACGTCATGGCCGTCTACCGGGCCGATCACATTCCAGCCGTAAGCGGCAAAGCGTTGGGGGGTGTTGTCAATGAACCAGGGCGCCACCTGGCCGTCAATGGAAATGCCGTTGTCGTCATACAGGGCGATCAGCTTGCCCAGCTTCCAGGCACCGGCCAGCGCACAGGCCTCGTGCGAGATGCCCTCCATCAGGCAGCCGTCGCCCAGGAACACATAGGTGTGGTGGTCAACGATGGCGTGACCCGGACGGTTGAATTCATTGGCCATCAGCTTTTCAGCCAGTGCCATGCCCACCGCATTGGTGATGCCCTGGCCCAGGGGGCCGGTGGTGGTTTCCACGCCGGGGGTGATGCCAAACTCCGGATGGCCGGCGGTCTTGCTGTGCAGCTGGCGGAAGTTGCGCAGCTCCTGCATGGGCAGGTCGTAGCCGCTCAGGTGCAGCAGCGCATAGATGAGCATGGAGCCGTGGCCGTTGGACAGCACAAAGCGGTCGCGATCGGGCCAGTGCGGGTCGAGCGGGTTGTGCCGCAAATGCCGACCCCACAAGGCCACGGCCATGTCGGCCATGCCCATGGGCGCACCCGGATGCCCCGAGTTGGCTTGTTGAACGGCATCCATTGCAAGCGCGCGAATTGCGCTCGCCATCTTCTGAGGGTTGGCCATCGGGACTCCGTGGGTAGGCGACTGGGGAAACCCCCTAGTTTAATGGCAGCCCTGCCGGCAGGCGGCCACAGCACGCACCTGGGTTCGCGCCATAGGCTGCAAGCTTGGCCTAAACTGCCTCGGCCCAGGCTCGGACCGGGGCACCTGCCCACTGCGAAACCAAGACCGCTGCTCATCGCCATGACCGCCGCCCAAGCCATGATCCTCGCCGCTGGCCGCGGGCAGCGCATGCGGCCGCTGACCGACCAACACCCCAAGCCGCTGCTGAGCGTGCGCGGTCAGGCCCTGATCGACTGGCATGTGCGGGCCCTGGCCCATGGTGGCTTTGACCGGTTGCTGGTCAACACCGCCTGGCTGGGCGAGCAGATCGAGCCGCATCTGGCCCCTTTGGCCGAGCAACTGGGCTGCCAGATCTGCTATTCGCACGAAGGGCGCGACTTCGGTGACGCGCTGGAGACGGCAGGCGGCATCGCCCGGGCGCTGCCCGATCTGGCCGATGTGTTCTGGGTGGTGGCCGGTGATGTGTTCATGCCGCAGTTCGAGTTCACCGCCGATGCGGTGGAACGCTTCGTGCGAAGCCCGGCCCTGGCCCACCTGTGGCTGGTGCCCAACCCGGCGCACAACCCGGGCGGCGACTTCGGGCTGGACGGCCAGCGCGCCCTGAATCGGCCCGCCGGCGACGCCGGCCGGCGCCACACTTTCAGCACCGTCGGCCTGTACCGTCGGGCCTTTTTCTCCAGCCTGCCGGCCGGCAACCCGCAGGGCATCAAGGCGGCGCTGGCCCCACTGCTGCGCCAAGCGATGGACAATGGCCAAGTCAGCGCCGAGGTCTACCCTGGCGCCTGGACCGATGTCGGCACGCCCGAGCGGCTGGCCGAACTCAATCGCGCTTGAACCCTGCTTGCTTTTTTTGAGGCCCTTCGATGAGCACTGCACGACCCGCCCCTTCTGCCGCTCCTGCCGCCCCCGCCGTTTACGCCCGCCGCCGCGCAGCAGTCGCTCGCGCCCTGCGGGCAGCCGGTGGCGGTGTGGCGGTGCTGCCAACCGCGCCGGAGGCATCGCGCAACCGCGACAGCCACTTTCCCTACCGCCACGACAGCTACTTTTATTACCTGACCGGCTTTGACGAGCCGCAGTCCTGGCTTCTGATCGAGGCCAGCGGCAAGACCACGCTGCTGTGTCGACCCAAGAACCTCGAGCGCGAGATTTGGGACGGCCTGCGCCTGGGCCCCAAAGCGGCGCCGGCCGCCCTGGGCGTGGACGCGGCGCACAGCATCGACAAGCTCGACGAGCTCATGCCCAGCCTGCTGGCCAATCAACCCGCGGTGTGGTTTCCCTTCGCCACCCAGGAAGGCCTGCAAGGCCAGATCGACGGCTGGCTGGGCACCGTGCGGGCCAAAGTACGCATGGGGGTGCAGTGCCCGCAGAGCCAGCACGATCTTTGCCAGCTGCTCGACGAGATGCGCCTGTTCAAGGACAGCCACGAGCAGGCCATCATGCGGCGGGCCGGCCGGATCTCCGCGCAGGCCCATGTGCGCGCCATGCAGACCTCGGCGGCGATGCTGCGCGCTGGGCTCGATGCGCGTGAATATCATCTTGATGCCGAACTGCTGCACGAGTTTCGCCGCCACGGATCGCAGTTTCCGGCCTACACCAGCATCGTGGCTGCCGGGGCCAACGCCTGCGTGCTGCACTACCGCGCAGGCGCTGCGCCCTTGAAGGCGGGCGAGCTGTGCCTGATCGACGCCGGTTGCGAGCTCGACGGCTATGCCAGCGACATCACCCGCACCTTCCCGGCCGACGGCCGCTTCACGCCAGCGCAGCGCCAGCTCTACGACATCGTGCTGGCAGCCCAAGAGGCGGCCATTGCGGTGACCCGCCCGGGCAAGCGGTTCATGGACCCGCATCATGCCGCGGTGCGGGTGCTGGCCGAGGGCATGCTCGAGGTGGGGCTGCTCGATCCCAAGAAGCACGGCCGCACCGACGACGTGATCGAGTCGGGCGCTTACCGCCAGTTCTACATGCACCGCACCGGCCACTGGCTGGGCATGGACGTGCACGACTGCGGCGACTACACCGAGCCGGGCAGCCGGCCGCGCGAGGAGCGCGACGCCACCGGCGAGCGCGTCATGCGCCGCCCCAGCCGGGTGCTGCGCCCGGGCATGGTGCTGACCGTCGAGCCGGGCCTGTACGTGCGGACGGGCAAATGCGTGCCGCGTGAGTTCTGGCACATCGGCATTCGCATTGAAGACGATGCGCTGGTCACCGCCAAGGGGTGCGAGCTGCTCACCCGGGGCGTGCCGGTCGATGCCGACGAGATCGAAGCGCTGATGCGCGCCTGATGGCGCCAACCGCCCGCGGGCCCTGTGCATGACCGAAACCCATCGAACAAGGAGTTGAGCGTGTTCTTGAAAAACTGCTGGTATGTCGCCGCCGAACCCCAAGAGGTGGGCCGCCATTTGACGCAGCGCTGGATCGTGGGTGAACCGGTGGTGCTCTATCGCACCGAAGACGGTCAGCCCAAAGCGCTGGAAGACCGCTGCCCGCACCGCCGTGCGTCGCTGTCCAAGGGCGCATTGGTCGGCGACGAAGTGCAGTGCGGCTACCACGGCATGCGCTTTGACACCCAGGGACGCTGCGTTCACATCCACGGTCAGGACAAGATCCCGGCGGCCATGTGCGCCCGGGCCTACCCGGTGGTGCAAAAGTGGCGCTGGATCTGGATCTGGATGGGCGATCCGGCGCTGGCCGACGAAGCACTGATTCCCGATCTGTCTTACAACGACACACCGGGCTGGACGGTGGTCGGCGGCACACTGCATGTCGAGGCCAACTACCAGCTGGTGGTCGACAACCTGCTGGACCTGACGCACGAGACCTTTGTTCATTCCCGCACCATCGGCAATGCCGCGGTGGCCGACACCCCCATGGAGTCGGAGGTCATCGGCCAAGAGGTGCATGTGCGGCGCATCATGCAAGGCACGCCCGCGCCGCCCCTGTTCAAACGGGTGCGGGGGCTGCAGACCATTGACCGCTGGCAGCTGATCCGCTTTCAGCCGCCCTCGAGCATCTCCATCGATGCGCGGGGCTATCCGGCCGGCAGCGACGACATCAGCCAGGGCCTGCGCTGGTTTTCCATCAACGCGATCACGCCGATCGATGAGCGCAGCTGCCGCTATTACTGGACCATCACCCGCTGCTTCGATCTGGACGACCAAGCACTGAGCCAACTCATTGCCGACCAGATCCTGGCCACCTTCCTGGAAGACGTGGAGGTGCTGCAGGCGCAGCAAAAACTGATCGAGACCGACCAGCGCGGCAAGCCTGAAATCAGCGTGCGCGCTGACCTGGGCTCGGTGTCGGCACGCCGGGTGGTGCAGCGCTTGATCGAACAGGAGGCACAGGCGGCCGCGGGAGCTGCGCATGCGTGAAGCACCGAAGGACGCCCGGCTGCCCCTCGCGGGCCGCCGCCTATTGGTCACCGGCGGGGCCACCGGCATCGGTCGGGCCATCGTGCTCGAACTGGCGCGCCAGGGTGCGGCGGTGGCCGTGGCCGATCTGCAAGCGCCCGATGCGGTGATCGAAGAAGTGCGGGCGGGCGGCGGCACGGCCGTCGGTCTGCGCGCCGATGTCTCGCAGCCGCAATCGGTGGAGGCCATGGTCAGCGACGCGATCGCCGGCCTGGGCGGGCTCGATGGGCTGGTCAACAATGCGGGCATCTATTCGTCGATCGTGCCGCGGCCCTTCGAAGAGATCGACCTGGCGGACTGGAAGTCGCTGTTTGACGTCAACGTCTTCGGTCTGATGGCCTGCTGCCGCGCCGTGGTGCCGCACTACCGCCAGCAAGGCGGCGGGCGCATCGTCAACATCATCTCGGGCGTGCCCTACAAAGGCATTCCGTTCATGCTGCACTACGTGGCCAGCAAGGGCGCGGTGCTGGCCATGACCCGCGCCCTGGCGCGCGAACTGGGCTCGGCAAACATCCATGTCAACGGCGTGGCCCCGGGCTTCACGCTCAGCGAGGGCGTGCGGGACAACGAGGTGCAGATGCAGCGCCTGCGCGAAGTCTCGCGTTCGGCGCGTTCCTTCGCGCGCGATCAGGAGCCCACCGATGTGGCCGGCGCCGTGGCCTTCCTGCTGTCGGATGGGGCCAACTTCATCACCGGCCAGACCCTGATGGTCGACGGCGGCTCACACTTTCTCTGAGCCTCATCGCCGAGATCAGGACGCTGATCAGGCGCGGCTTCCGATCAAGGGCCCCATCGCCACGAGGGCGCGGCTGCCACTCCCCCCCCGCTCTCGATGGCCGCTTTGCATTTTGTGGGAGCACCGCCCTCGGTGCGATGGGGCGGCTGATCAGGCGCGGCCTCTATGCAAAGGCCCCATCGCCGCGAGGGCGCGGCTGCCACAACACAATGCCTGCCGCCCAAACGCCTAGGGGTTAAACCCCTTGACCTCAGCGGCCAGTGGGCGAGACTGCGCCCCGAGTTAAGCGCTGCATCTGGCGATGCCGGGTGCTGATCAAAATGAGGGGAATTGTCTGAACCATCTTGCTGCCTGGCACCAAAAAACCGCTTTTGATGCGGCCGTCGCACTGCAAAACCGCAGCCTGTCGGCCCAGGCTTACCTGGGTGCCTGTCTCGATCAGATTGATGCGCGTGAGCCCGAGGTACACGCCTTCGCCCACATCGCTCGCGAAGGCGCCATGGCCCGCGCCAAGGCGCTGGACGCCGGGGCCATCACCGGGGGTATGCACGGCCTGACCATCGGCATCAAGGATGTCTTTGACACCTACGACATGCCCACCGAAGGGGGCTCGCGCGCGTTTGCCGGCCATCAGCCGGTGCAAGACGCGGCGGTGCTGGCCACCTTGCGGCGCGCGGGCGCGGTGATGCTGGGCAAGACCATCACCACCGAGCTGGCCACCTTTCCCACCAACGGCACCCGCAACCCGCTGAACTTGGCGCACACACCAGGTGGCTCCTCGTCCGGCTCGGCCGCTGCGGTGGCCGCGCAAATGGTCAGCTTTGCCACCGGCACGCAAACCATGGGCTCGACCGTTCGGCCCTGCGGCTATTGCGGCGTGACCGGCTACAAGCCGAGCTACAACCTCATGCCGCGACGCGGGGTGTGGCCCAATGCAGACTCCTGCGACACGGTCGGTCTGGTGGCGCGCGATGTGCGCGATGTCGCCTTTTTCGCTGCCGAGATGGCGCGCTACCCCGCCCTGCGTCTGCCCGAAGACGCCATCGCCCTGGACCAGACGCCCACCATCGGCCTGTGCCGGACCCACGAATGGGAGCGCACCGACGAACACATGCGCCGCGCCTTCGAGGACTGCGCGCGCATCTTGCGGGCAGCAGGCGCGCAGGTGCGCGAGATCGTCTTGCCCGACCCGTTCAAGGGCATGCTGCAGGCCCACACCAACGTGGTGCACTTCGAGATGAGCCGAGGTTTTGCCGACG
Source organism: Polaromonas sp. (assembly GCA_034680305.1). Lineage (GTDB taxonomy): Bacteria > Pseudomonadota > Gammaproteobacteria > Burkholderiales > Burkholderiaceae_C > Polaromonas. Next base: position 8,614 of record JAXITB010000056.1, read on the forward strand.
TGCTCGAGCGCCAGTCCGAGCTGATTCGCCCAGCCCTGCTCGAGCGCACGCTCAAGGGGCTGCAGGTCAGCGGCGAGCAGTATCAGCAAGCCCAAACGCTGGCGCGCCAGTGCCGACAAATGTTCGGCGATGTGCTGGGCCCTTGCGATGTGCTCTTGGCCCCAGCGGCCACCGGCGAGGCACCGCAGGGCCAGGACTATTCGGGCGACACCTCGATGAATCAGGTCTGGACCCTCATGCACGGGCCGGCCATTTCGGTGACGGGTGGTTACGGCCCGCACCAATTGCCCCTGGCCATGCAGGTGGTCGGCCGCATCGACGACGATGCCCGCACCCTGCTGGCCGCCCACTGGGTGCACACCCGGCTGGCCGCTGGCTTGGCGGCCGGGCGTCCCTGATGGCCCATAGCTTGCTTTGTTTTTTCTTGCTTTTTTCTGAAAGGTAGACCATGACCCTCCAACGCCGTGATGTCCTGCTCGGTGCAGGCGCCCTGCTGAGCCTGCCCTCCTGGGCACAGACCTATCCCTCGCAAGCCATCAAGCTGATCATGCCTTTTGCGCCGGGCACGTCGTCAGAAAATGCGCTGCGCATCCTGCTCGATCGGCTCAGCGAGAACCTCAAGCAGCCCATCGTGGTAGAGAACCGCGCCGGCGCCGGCTCCACGCTGGGCACCGAGCAAGCCTCCCGTGCCTTGCCCGACGGTCACACCCTGGTGGCCACCTACAACTCCTCCATCGCGCCGGGCTCGCTGCTGTACAACAAGCTCGGCTACGACCCGATCAAGGACTTCAAGCACATCGCGCTGGTGGGCGTGTTCCCACAATACATGGTGGTGCGTACCGACCATCCGGCCAAAACGGTGCAGGACTTCATCGGCATGGTGCGCGCCAAGCCCGGTACGGTGAACTATTCATCGGCTGGCGTAGGCACATCGGGCTTTTTGGCCGGCGAGATGCTCAAGCAGGCGCTCAAGCTCGACATGGTGCATGTGGCCTACAAAGGGCCTGCACCGGCCATGACCGACTTGCTCGGCGGACGGCTGGACATGGTCATGACTTCGAGCGCCGCCTCTTTGGTGGCCTCGGGCAAATTGCGCATCCTGGCCGTGACCAGCGAAAAACGCATGTCGCTGTACCCCGATGTACCGGCGCTGTCGGAAGTGGCGCCCAATGTGCAGGCGGTGTCGTGGGTCGGCATCTCGGTGCCGGCGGCCACGCCGGCGGCCATCGCGCAGCGCCTTGAACGTGAAATCTTGGCGATCCTGGCCGAGCCAGCGATACGCACCCGCATGGCCGACCCGATCTACGGCATGGCACTGACGCCGCTGGGCTCAGAAAAGTTCCTGGAGTTCATCCAGAAAGAGCTGCGCGTCTGGGCGCCGGTCATCAAGGCGGGCAACATCCAGATCAGCTGACACCGCCGGGCGCCGACTCACCGCAGGGTGAGCGGCGCCCATGTACTCCGACTGGGGCCATCGGCGGCCAGGACTCGCGCGCTTGGCCATGGTCGGCGAAATGGGTGCTTGCAGCGAACGAACGCGGTACGACAGCAAGCGTGCCTGCAAACCTTGCACAGGAATTTGCCATGAAGACCTATGTCTGTATCGTCTGCGGCTTTGTCTATGACGAGGCCGCCGGCCGACCCGAAGACGACATCGCGCCAGGCACCGTCTGGGCCGATGTGCCCAACAGCTGGGCCTGCCCCGACTGCGGCGTGACCAAGGCCGACTTCGAGATGGTCGAGCTCTGAGTTCGGCGCGGGCCTATTGCGGAGTGAGCCTGCCGCCTGGCCTCAGCTGCCGCGCAGGCGCTCGATCAGCGTGTTGAGTTCGTCCAGCGATGAGAAGGCGATGGCCACCTCGCCCACGTCCTCACGGCGGCCGTTGCGCTTGACCTGCTTCTTGATGCGCACCTCGACCTCGGCGGTCAGCAGGTC
>JAXITB010000057.1:0-10476 GCA_034680305.1 Polaromonas sp.
AGCAGGCCAATGCCAGCGGCGACGCCCAAAAAATCCAGGCGGCCGCCAAGGCCCTGGAGGCGGCGGTCAGGGGCCAGCAGGTGGCTGCGGCCGCTGCAGCCGCCGAGCCGGCTGCGGTTGCACCGGCCCAAGCGCCGGCGGCAGCGGCCGAGCCAGTGAGTCAGGACGAGACAGCGGCCGGCGCCCCGGCCGAGGCAGCGCCTGAAGCATCGCCTGCTGATGAGGCGGCGCCGGCGCCCGCGCCGGTCAAGGCGGCGCCCAAACCGGTGATCGCGATGCGTGGTGACGACCGGCCTGGCGCACGCAAGCCGGAGCCACCCGCCGCTCGCGGTCAGCGCCCGCAGCGCCCTGGCGAGCGGGGCGGCCGCCCTGGCGATGCGCGTGGCGATGCGCGAGGCGCTCGACGAGCCGGCGACCGCTTCGGTGACCGCGACCGTTGGGGCGAGCGCGCCCGACCCGAGGAACGCGGACCGCGTTTGGGCGATGCGGCCTTTCGCGCTCAGCGTGAGGCCCTCGAGCATGCCCAGCAGGCCCTGCGCAAGCTGGCCGCGCAGGCGCACGGCGAGGTGCTGACCCAACTGATGGGCGCTTGGCAGCAGCGCGATCCGGCCCAGGTCCCCGCCGCCCAAGCGCTGGGCAAGGGCGTGCCGGCGACGGCCCGCAGCCGCTGGAACCAAGTGCTGGCCACACCGGCTGCGGCCGATGCCGACCCGGCCGCGCAGGCCATGCTGCGCCTGGAAATGGCGGCCGATTTGCCCACGCCTGCCGAGCACCTGCCGGCGCGCCGGATGATGCAGCTGCAAATGCTGACCCGGCGCCATGCGGCCAGCCCCGCCGAGACCTGGGGCGACGATGTGGCCCAGGTGCTGGCAGCGCCCCACGAAGCGGCGCTGGCGCGCCGACTGCAACAGGCGCTCAAGGTCTTGCTCAAGCCCTGAGCCGTGTCGGCACCGATGAGCAGGCACTCGGCCCCCGAAGCGCAATCGCTCACCGGCGCCTTGTTGCGACTGCTCGAGCGCCCGATCACTTTGGCCGATCGCGAGCGGGCCGCCTTACACCTGCTCGACTGGATCGGTTGTGCCTTTCTGGGTCGCACCGCACCGGCCGGCCGCGCCCTGGCCCAGTGGGCGGCCGCTGGCGCGTCCGGCCCCTGCACGGCCTGGGGAGCCGGCTCGCGTGAGGCCTCGGTGGCCGCCTTGCTCAATGGCGGCCTGGGCAATCTCTTCGAGCTCGACGACGTGCATCGCCAGTCCATCTTGCATCCGGGCGACACGGTGGTGCCCGCTGCTCTGGCCGCAGCCCAGCGCGAGGGGGGCAGCGGCACTGACTTGCTGGAGGCCCTGATTCAGGGCTATGAGGTGGCCATACGCATCGGTGCGGCCGCTGGCCCGACCCACTATCGGCACTGGTACAGCACGGCCACCTGCGGCGTCTATGGCGCAGCCCTGGCCTGCGCCCGCGTGCTCTCGCTGGGCCATGCGCAGCAACTTGACGCATTGGGGCAGGCCGGCATGATGTCGGCCGGGCTGTGGCAGTGCCGGCAAGAGCCCACTTTTTCAAAGCAGCTGGCCACCGGCCGCAGTGCCCAATCGGGTTTGCTGGCGGCCGATCTGGCGCGCATCGGATTCCCTGGAGCGCGGCAAATCTTGGAGGGCAGCCATGGTTTTTTTGCGGCCTGCTGCGAGCAGCCGGACCGCGACGCCCTGATCGCCGGAGCCGATGGTCCCTGGAAAATCCACGAGGTCAGCTTCAAGCCCTGGCCGGCTTGCCGCCATGTGCACCCAGCCATCGAGGCGGCGTTGGCATTGCGCGAGCAGGGCCTGGATGCGGGTCAGGTCGAAACACTGTCGATCTACACCTATGCCGATGCGCTGGCCTTTGCCGATTGCCCCGAGCCTGGCACCGACCACGAGGCCCGCTTCAGTTTGCAGCATGCGGTGGCCGTGGCCTGCTGGCGCGGCGACATGGGCTTGCAAGACAGCGCGGCATCGGCCCGCTCTGACCCGCGCCTGGCGCAATTGCGCGCGCGCGTGCGGGTGCATGAAGACCCAGAACTGACCCGGGCTTATCCGGGACGTTTCGGCGCCCGACTGGTGGCGCGCACCACGGGTGGCTCCGACCTGGTGGCTGAAGTCCGCACGGCCAAGGGCGACCCCGAAAACCCGCTCACCGTCCTTGAGCTTCAGGCCAAGGCCCTGCGCCTGATGCGTGAGGCCGGCTTGTCCGATTCGATGGCCCAGCAGGTGGTGGGCTGCACCCTGGCGCTTACGCGGGGCGGCTCCTTGCAGGACCTCACTGAGGCTTTGGCTGCGGCCTGAACAATTCGTCAAAGAGCTGGCTCAGGTTGGGCCAATCGTTGGCGAAGCGCTCGGGGTTGACGAAGTAGGCCTCGCAGGACACCGCAAAAAATTCGGCCGGCGCGGTGGCCGCGTAGGGGTCCAGCCAGGGCGTGGGCCCACCAAAACGTTCTGCCAAGGACAATGCCTCGGTGAAATCGTCAAAGGCCGCCTGCATCACCATCGGCCAGCGCCGCGCCAGCGCGCGCGAGGGCAGGGGCGGGCAGCCATCGGCCACGCCGTCTCGCATGTCGAGTTTGTGCACAAACTCATGAATGACCACGTTGTAGCCCCCGTCGACCGAGGCCTCTTGCACGTCTTGCCAACTGAGCGTGACCGGCCCGCCGGGCATGGCTTCGCCACTGAGTTCTTCGTGGTAGCGGTGCACCACACCGGCGTCGTCATGGACCTCGCGTGCCGCGCGCATGGCGTGGGGGTGCACCACGATGCCATGAAAGTCGTCGTACCAGCGTAAGCCGAGTCTGAGCACCGGCAGACAGGCCTGGGCCGCGATGGACAGCGCCATCTCGTCGGTAATCTGCAGGCCATGGGCGCCGGTGAACTGCTTGCTGTGCAGGAAGCGAGCGCTGAGCAGGCGCAGTTGCTGTAAGTCCTGAGGCCCGAGGCGACCCAAAAAAGAAAAACGCTCAAGGGTGGCTTGCCAAAGGGGCTCGGGAATCGGCGTGACCGAGCCGCCGATCATTTCTTTGAGGCGATGCCACCAGGGGCCCATATTCGCACCGGGCTCTACAGCAAGGGCAGGCGCTCGAGCCTAGGCGCAAGGCCAGCCGACAGGCTCAAACGCAGCACCTCGGCGCGAGGCGGCGTGGCCCGTGCGTCCCAGTCGCTGAGCACCTCGCGCGCCAGGCCATGGCCTAGATCATGCCGGGCTGGGCGGTGGGTGTGGCCGTGAATCAGTGTGCTGGCGCCGGCTTGCTCAAGCGCCTGCTTGGCTGCGCCTTGGTCGACATCGACATAGCCCGCGCCTTGCTGCCAGCGCTCGGCCTGCTGCCGCTGGCTGTGCTCGCGCATTTGCCGCGCCATGGCCTGTCGCTGCGCCAGAGGCTGCGACAGAAACTGCGCCTGCCACGCCGGGCTGCGCACCTGCGCCCGAAAGGCCAGGTACGGCGCGTCGTCCAGGCACCAGGCGTCACCGTGCGAGAGCAGCCAGCGCTGATCGGCCGTGCTGAGCACGCAGGGGTCGTCGAGCAAGCTGGCCTGACACTGCGCCAGGAAGTCGGCACCGATGAGAAAGTCGCGGTTGCCGTGCATGAAAAACAGCTTCAGCCGCTGTCCGGCATCGCGCAAGCTCTGCACGCACTGCCCGGCAAACACTGCGTTTGGCTCCTGCAGGAGATCATCTCCGACCCAAACCTCGAACAGATCGCCCAGAATGAATACCGCATCGGCTGGCGTAGTGGCCAGGTAAGTCGCCCAGGCGGCGTGGGTTTGCGGCGATTGCGCCTCGAGGTGGATGTCAGAAATGAAGTCCAGCGTGCGCCAGTGCCCCGGCACTTTGAGCTCACGCAGGCTGCTGCTCATGCCGCCCAAACTCCTAGGCTCATTCCAGGATCGTGACCTTCTCGATCACCACGTCCTTTTGGGGCACGTCGTCATGAAAGCCGCTGCGCCCGGTGGGGGTGGCGGCGATCTGGTCGACCACCTCGGTGCCTTCAATCACTTTGCCAAAGACCGCGTAGCCCCAGCCCGAGCCCGTGGGGGCGGTGTGGTTGAGGAAGTCGTTGTCGGCCACGTTGATGAAGAACTGGGCGGTGGCTGAATGCGGCGCACTGGTGCGCGCCATGGCCAGGGTGTAGCGGTCGTTCTTCAGGCCGTTGTTGGCCTCGTTCTCGATGGCGGCATCGGTGGGCTTTTGTTTCATGCCCTGGGCAAAGCCGCCGCCCTGAACCATGAAGCCCGGAATGACCCGGTGAAACACCGTGCCGTCGTAGTGGCCCTTGCCGGCATAGCTCAGGAAGTTGGCGACGCTTTTGGGCGCTTTGGCCTGATCGAGCTCGACGGTGATCGAGCCAAAGGAAGTGATGTGCAGTTGGATCTTGGGATTGCTCATGGCTTTAGCGCAGTTCGGTTGCTGAGAGGATGATGATGGGAGTGCGGGGCACATCGCTGGGGAAGGGGCCACCGGCGCCGGTGGGTTGCGACTTGATCTTGTTCACCACGTCCATGCCGCTGACGACCTTGCCAAAGGCCACATAGCCAAACAGTTGCGGGGCGTTCAATAAATTGGCGCGGGGCACATTCTCGTACACCCGCCCGCCGTACTCAAAACGCGGCACCGGATCCCCGGGCGGGATGGGGGTCGGGTTGAGGAAGTCGTTGTCCTTGACGTTGATGAAAAACTGCGCCGAAGCCGAGTTCGGGTCGTTGGTGCGGGCCATGGCAATGGTGCCGGTCAGGTTCAGCGGACCGCCCCGGGCCAGGGCTTCTCGCCCTTCGTGTGCAATTGGCGGCCGTGTGGCCTTTTGTTGATAACTTCTGTCATAGCCGCCGCCTTGAATCATGAAGCTCTCGATGACCCGATGAAAAATGGTGCCGTCATAGTGTTTGTCACGGACGTAGCGCAAGAAGTTGTCGACGGTGCGCGGTGCCTTGTCGGGGTAGACCTCAACCACGAAATCGCCCTGGCTGGTGACAAAGCGTACCTGCGGCGCGCCCGGTGTCTGCGCCAGGGCGCCAAGGCAACCGGCACCCCAAAGCGTGGCGGTCAGGAGCAGACGGCGAGAAGCAAGAAGCAGGGTCATGATCGACTCAATTGGGGCAGAGGGCAAACCGCTCAGGGCTTGTCGGTGATGGATGGCATTTGGCGCGTCAGCGCCAGCTTGTCTTGTAAGCGCTGGCGACTGGGGGCGATCTGCAGGGCTCGGGCGTAGGAGCGAGCAGCCAGTTGCACCAGCACATCGCCCAGGTTTTCGTGGGCAGTGGCATAGGCTGGGTCGTTGCGGACGGCCATTTCCAGGGCCGCACGCGCCGGATCGAGTTGCTGCCGCGCCGCCAGCAGCACGGCCAGATTGTTGTATGGCTCCGGCAGTTCGGGGTAGTCCTGGGTCAGGCGGGTGAAGACCTCTTCGGCCTCGCTGGTGCGGCCGGTTTCGGACAGGATCACGCCGCGCAGAAATCGCATCTGCGGGTCGCGGGGCTTGGCCGCCAGGTGGGCGTCGGCTTTGGCCAGGGCCTGCGCCCATTGCCCCGTGCTGCTCAGGCGATTGACGTCGGCGTATTCGTCGGCCCTGGCCACCGAGGCCGCTGCAAAGACACTGGCGGCCAGCAGTCCCCCAGCAATCATCCGAAATGGCCAAAAGTGACGGGGGGACGGGAGGTCGGCGGGGAGCATGTCCGGGCGAAAGAGGTGGCTCAGGGAAGAACTTGGCTGGGGCCATGCGCGACCCCATGAGCGACGCTGCCCTTGCGGCCCCGCCGGTCGGGCGTTGACTCGAAAGTGTAGCGCAGGGGTATAGTTGCCTCATGAGTTTACGGATCTACAACACGCTGTCGCGTGCCGTGGAAGATTTTTCCCCGCTGCAGCCCGGCCATGTGCGCATGTATGTTTGCGGCATGACCATTTATGACCTGTGCCACATCGGCCATGCCCGCATGATGATGGCCTTCGACGTGGTCCAGCGCTGGCTCAAGGCCAGTGGCTTGCGGGTGACTTATGTGCGCAACATCACCGACATCGACGACAAGATCATCAAGCGGGCGGTCGAGCGGGGCATCACCATCGGGCAGCTCACCACCGAAATGACCCAGGCCATGCACCAAGACATCGCTGCCCTGGGCATCGAGCCGCCGACCGTTGAGCCCAAGGCCACCGAATACGTGCCGCAAATGCTCGAGCTCATCGGGCGGCTGCAGGCCAAGTCGCTGGCTTATCAGGCTGACAACGGCGATGTCAACTTTGCGGTGCGCAAGTTTGCCGGCTACGGCAAGCTGTCGGGCAAGTCGCTCGACGAATTGCGTGCCGGCGAGCGTGTGGCGGTGGCCGAAGGCAAGCACGATCCGTTGGACTTTGTGCTCTGGAAGTCGGCCAAGGCCGACGAGCCGCCAGAGGCCAAATGGCCCAGCCCCTATGGCCCGGGTCGGCCGGGCTGGCACATCGAATGCTCGGCCATGAGTTGCCAGACCCTGGGTGAAAGCTTCGACATTCACGGCGGCGGGGCTGACCTGCAGTTTCCGCACCACGAAAACGAGATCGCTCAAAGCGAAGGCGTCAGCGGTCAGCCCCTGGCCCGCTTCTGGATGCACAATGGTTTTGTGCGGGTCGACAACGAGAAGATGTCCAAGTCTTTGGGCAATTTCTTCACCATCCGTGATGTGCTGCAGCGTTACGACGCCGAGACGGTTCGGTTTTTCATCGTGCGGACCCACTACCGCAGCCCGCTCAATTACAGCGACGCCCATCTCGATGATGCCCGCAGCGCGCTCAAGCGGCTCTACACCGCGCTTGATCTGGTGCCAGCCCAGCCGGTGACCCTAGACTGGACCCACCCCATCGCCGCCCGCTTCAAGGCAGCGATGGACGAGGACTTCGGCACCCCCGAGGCCATAGCCGTGCTGTTTGACCTGGCCGCAGAGGTCAATCGCGGCAAATCTCCTCAGGACGCCGGCCTCTTGCGTGCGCTGGCGGGCACCTTGGGCCTGCTGCAGGGCGATCCGGCTGCCTTCTTGCAAGCCGGTGTGCAGATGGCGCCAAGCGAGATCGAGCAAAAGGTGGCCGAGCGTGCTGCCGCCAAGGCCGCGCGCGACTTTGCCCTGGCCGACCGCATTCGGCAGGACCTGCTGGCCCGTGGCATCGTGCTGAAAGATTCGCCAACAGGCACCACCTGGGAAGCGCAAGCATGAAGACCCTGGCCAAGACCGGGCCGGCCAAGGCCGAGTTGACCGAGTCGGCCCGCGTCAGCACCACCGTGCCCGATTACTGGCTGGAGGCCTGCGCACACTTGGTCAAGAAGGACCGGGTGATGAAGCGGCTGATCCCACAGTTTGGTCAGGTCTGCCTGCAGTCGCGTGGTGACGCCTTCATCACCCTGGCGCGCAGCATCGTCGGGCAACAAATCTCGGTCAAGGCGGCGCAGAGCGTTTGGGACCGATTTGCGAAACTACCCCGCCAGATGAGCCCGCGCGGTGTGCTCAAGCTCAAAGTCGACGACATGCGGGCGGCCGGTTTGTCGGTCCGCAAGATCGAATACCTGGTGGATCTGGCCCTGCACTTTGACTCGGGGGCGGTTCACGTCAAGAGTTGGGAGGCCATGAGCGATGAGCAGATCATCGACGAGTTGGTGGCCATTCGGGGCATCGGGCGCTGGACCGCGGAGATGTTTCTCATCTTCCATCTGATGCGTCCTAATGTCTTGCCCCTCGACGATGTCGGCCTGATCAACGGCATCAGCAAGAATTATTTCTCAGGTGAAGCGGTCAGTCGCAGTGAGGCGCGCGAGGTGGCGCTGGCTTGGGCGCCGTACTGCACCGTGGCAACTTGGTATATTTGGCGCTCGCTCGATCCGCTGCCGGTCGAATACTGACCGGTCTTGCGTGAGGGTGTGCTTGGAGCGGCTGGGACGGGGCGCTCTTTTTAGAAGGAACAGAACATGGCCAAGAAGACCTTTCTCGATTTCGAGCAACCGATTGCCGACCTCGAGGAAAAGATCGAAGAGCTGCGCTACGTTCAGACCGAATCGGCGGTCGACATCTCCGCTGAAATCGACCAGCTCTCCAAAAAGAGTCTGCAGCTAACACGCGACATCTACAGCGACCTGAGCGCCTGGCAGATCACCAAGATCGCTCGCCACGCCGAGCGGCCCTACACGCTTGACTACGTCAACGAGATCTTCACGGACTTCGTCGAGTTGCATGGCGATCGTCACTTCGCTGACGATCTGAGCATCGTCGGCGGCCTGGCCCGCTTCAACGGCAGCGCCTGCATGGTGATCGGTCAGCAAAAAGGCCGCGACACCAAAGAGCGCGCAGCCCGCAACTTCGGCATGACCAAGCCCGAGGGCTATCGCAAGGCCCTGCGCTTGATGAAGCTGGCCGAAAAATTCAAGCTGCCGGTCTTCACCTTCGTCGACACCCCAGGCGCCTATCCTGGCATTGACGCCGAAGAGCGGGGCCAGTCTGAGGCCATTGGGCGCAACATCTTCGAGATGGCCCAGTTGGAGGTGCCCATCATCACCACCATCATTGGCGAAGGCGGCTCCGGTGGCGCGCTGGCCATTTCGGTGGCCGACCAGGTCATCATGCTGCAGTACTCGGTGTACTCGGTCATCAGCCCCGAGGGTTGTGCCTCCATTCTCTGGAAGACCGCTGATCAGGCGCAGACGGCCGCCGAAGCCCTGGGCATCACCGCGCACCGCCTCAAGGCGCTGGGCCTGATCGACAAGATCGTCAATGAGCCGGTGGGCGGCGCCCACCGCGATGCCAAGCAAATGGCCGCCTTCCTCAAGCGCGCCCTGGGCGATGCCCTGCGCCAGCTTGCCGACCTCAAGGTCAAGGAATTGCTCGAGCGGCGCTACGAGCGCTTGCAAAGCTATGGCCGCTACACCGACACCAAGGCCGATTCCCGCTGAGCCTGCGGCCGGCGGCCCGCTCGCGCAAAGCCCGCAGCACCCGCAAGAGCCGGCCTTGGTGCCGGCTCTTTTGCATGGGGCCGACAACCCGGCCGTGGCCGCGCTGCAGGCTTTTGCACGACGCCACCATCTGACCCCGCCGGTGGCCGTGGCCTACAGCGGCGGTGCCGACTCCACCGCCTTGCTGCTCGCGGCCGTGCAATGCTGGCCCGGTCAGGTCAAGGCAGTGCATGTGCATCATGGGCTACAAGCGGCAGGTGACGACTTTGCGCGTCACTGCCAGCAGGTTTGCCAGACCTTGTCCGTGCCTTTGGAGGTTGTGCGGGTCAAGGCCCACCCAGCGCCTGGCCAAAGCCCGGAAGATGCGGCGCGCCGCGCCCGCTACCCCGCACTGGCGCAGGCTGCCCGCCAACTGGGCTGCACGATGGTGCTGCTGGCCCAGCATGGCGACGACCAGGCCGAAACCGTGATGCTCGCGCTCGGTCGAGGCTCGGGTCTGCCGGGCTTGGCCGCCATGCCCGAACGATTTGAGCGTGACGGTGCGACCTTTGGCCGGCCGTTGCTCGAGCTCAGCGCCGCAGATATCCGGCAGTGGCTGGTCGATCACGGGCATGGGTTCGTGGACGACCCGAGCAATCAAGACACCCGATACAGCCGCAATCGCCTGCGCCAGCGGCTCATGCCCGCGCTGGCCGAGGTGTTACCGCACTATCGGCAGACTTTGGCGCGCAGCGCGCGTCATGCCGCGCAAGCGCAGGCCTTGCTCGATGAAGTGGCCGCAGAAGACCTCGAACAAGTGGGCTGTCCGCCCCGCCTGCCAGCGCTGCAAGCCCTGTCTGCGGCCCGCCAAGCCAACGTGCTGCGCCATTGGCTGGCTGGCAGTCATGGCGTCAGACCCAGCGCGGCCCAGTTGGACGAACTGCTGACCCAGGTGGCCGCCTGCACCACCCGAGGGCACCGCATCGCCCTGAAAGTGGCCACCGGCCATGTGCTGCGGCAAGGGGCGGAACTGATCTACCAGCAAGCCTGAGGCGGCGCCTGTTCGCAGGCCCCATCGCGCCGAGGGCGGCGCTCCAACAAAGACCGATCGGTCGCCGACAGGTGTGGAGTGAGAGCCGCGCCTCAGCGGCGATGCTCGAGTATTTCTCCCTCTCTCTCTGGGAGAGGGAGGGGGTGAGGGCATGAGCCGCCAAGGCACCCAAGGCGTCGATTCAGCGCTCGATCAACTGGCCCATCGCGCCGGTGGTGGTGCTTTCACACGGTCCAAAACCATTGCACCTGGGGCGATGCTCCCACAAGCCCCGAGCAGGGCGGGGTCGGTGTGGGAGCCGCGCCCTCGCGGCGATGCGGCGCTAAGTCAGCAACCCCACGCCACCCAGGGCCAAACTGCCATCCCATGGCTCGCCCAGCACCCTGTCAGGCTGGTGCAGGGCGGGCTTTTATAATCCCCGGTTTTGTTGTCGGCGGCCGGCTCCTTCATGGCGAGTGCCATACCAGCTGCCCTGTTACAGACTCCCCATGGCATTGATCGTTCATAAATACGGCGGCACCTCGAT
>JAXITB010000058.1:0-10458 GCA_034680305.1 Polaromonas sp.
CAGACCGGTGGCGTCAAAGCCGACGGTGTAGTCGTACTCGAAAGGATGGCGCTTGCCGGTGATCATGAAGTCGTCATCACGGTCTAGCCGCAGCTTGACCGGCCTAGCGAACTTGCGCGCCGCCAGGCAGGCCCACACCGCCATGTGACCGGCCTGGGTTTCCTTGCCGCCAAAGCCGCCGCCCATGCGCCGGCACTGCACCGTGACGCGGTGACTGTCGATGCCCAGCGCGTGGGCAATCCAGTGCTGCACCTCGCCGGGGTGCTGGGTGCTCGAATGCACCAGATACTGGCCCTGTTCCTGGCAGATGGCGTAGGCCACCTGCCCTTCCAAGTAGAAATGCTCCTGCCCGCCGACCTCCAGGCTGGCGCTGAGCCGATGCGGCGCAGCCGCGATGGCGGCCTCGGGCTGGCCGCGACGCACCGTCACCGGCGGCAGCACCCGACTGCCAGCAGCCAGTGCCTGTCGCACCGTCAAAATGGCCGGCAGCGCCTCGATGTCGAGTTTGACCAGACGAGCCGCTCGTCTGGCCTGCATCATGCTGTCGGCCAAAACCAGCGCGACCACCTGCCCGACATGCTCGACTCGATCGCGCGCCAAGACGGGCTCGTCATGGGCATAGGTGGCCAACAGGGGGTCGCCAGGAATGTCATCGGCTAAAACCAGCCCGACCACACCGGGCAGGGCCAGCGCGGCCTGGCCGTCGACCGCGCGCAGCAGGCCGTGGGCCACCGGGGCGCACACTGGCGCGGCATAGAGCGTGCCCTTGAGCTCGGGCAGGTCGTCCACAAAGGGCGCAGCCCCCTGAACCTGCGCCCGGGCGCTTTCATGGGAATGTGAGGCCCCGGCAGCTGAAGATGCCGCACTCGTGTTCATACAGCCTCCCAGTGGCTGCCCGACTCCAGGCTCAGATCGGTCCGGCCCTGCGTCTGCCACCACAGGCGCTGCAGCAAATTGGCCAGCACCCGGCGGCGGTAGTCGGCCGATGCGCGCATGTCGGAGATGGGCGCAAACTCGTCGTGCAGCACCGGCATGACCTGCTCGATCAGCTCGGCGTTCCAGGCCTGCCCGAGCAGGGCTTCTTCGGTGCGGCGGGCGCGCACTGGCGTGGCCGCCACGCCGCCGGCGCCAATAGACACCTCACTGACCAGCGCCCCTTGCAACTGCAGCCGCACCGCCAGGCAGACGGCGGAAATGTCGTCGTCATAACGTTTGGAGATCTTGTCGACGCGCAGCCACTGATCGGGCGACGGCAGCGGGATGTCGATGAAGGCCAGAATCTCGTCAGCGGCCAGCTGGTTCTTGCGGTAGCCGGTATAGAAATCTTCCACCGGCATGCGCCGCTCGCCGCGCAAGCTGGCCAGCACCACCTGCGCACGCAAGGCAATCAGCAAGGGCATGGAGTCACCAATGGGCGAGCCGTTGGCCACATTGCCACCCAGGGTGCCAGAGTTGCGCACCGGCAGACCGGCAAAACGAGCGGCAAAGTGCTCCAATTGGGGCCAATGCTGAACCAGTGCGGCGTAGGCGTCTTCCAGGGTCACGGCCGCGCCGATGCGCAGGGCCTGGCCGATTTTGCGCACCCGCGCCAGTTCGGCCACCCGAGTGAGGTCGAGCACCTGCTCGAAGCGTCGGTGCTGCTTGGTCACCCACAAGCCCACATCGGTGCAGCCGGCCACCAGCTGCGCCTGCGGATGGGCGGCGCGCAAGCGCAGCAATTCTTCGAGCTGGCGCGGCTGCAGGTAAGCGCCTTGGGCGGGCGACTGGGGCGCAGTCGCGGCCAGGCCGTCGAGCACCGCTTGGTGGTCCAGCCGGGCTTGGGGCAAGCCACCCATTTGCTGGGCCGCCTCCAAAATCGGGCGGTAGCCGGTGCAGCGGCACAGATTGCCCGACAGGGCCCGCTGCGCCGCCTCGCGGCTCAAGGGCTGCGACTCGTCCCGGCGCTCCTCGTTCAGGGCAAATAGGCTCATCACAAAACCGGGCGTGCAAAAACCACACTGGCTGGCGTGGCTGTCCAGCAAGGCCTGCTGCACCGGATGCAGGCCGCCCGGGGGCACCCCGATCAAAGGGTCGGCGCACAAGTCTTCGACCGTCCACAAGGCCAATCCGTCGATGGAATGGGCCAGTCGGATACAGCTGTTGATGGCGCGCAGCCGCAGGCGCCCATCGACCGGCTCGCCCAGCACGACGGTGCAGGCCCCGCAGTCGCCCTCGCCGCAACCCTCCTTGGTGCCGGTGCAAGACAGGTCTTCGCGCAGCAGCTCGAGCAGGGTGCGCACAGGTGGTACATTGCTGAGCGCGACAAGCTGACCGCGCCTAAAAAATCGAAGGGTTCTGGTCGGATTTGTCTGGGTCATGCGCGCAAGCTTAAAGGACAGGCCAGCGCCAATCATAGGATTACTTGCCACCATCGCATGCGTCAGCCGATCCGAAACAGCCCTCCGATCTCGACATGAGCGCCTCGCCTCACTTTGCCCCCACCCTGGAAGGGCCCCGCCTGGACTTACGGGGCATCACCAAACGCTACCCCTCGGTGGTGGCCAACGACCGCGTCGCCTTGACAGTGATGCCAGGACAGGCCCACGCCGTCCTGGGCGAAAACGGCGCCGGCAAATCCACGCTGATGAAAATCATCTATGGCGCGGTCAAGCCCGACGAAGGACAGATTCACTTCAACGGCCAGCCGGTGCTCATCCGTAACCCACAGCAGGCCCGCGCTCTGGGCATCAGCATGGTGTTCCAGCACTTCAGCCTGTTCGACACCCTGACCGTGGCCGAAAACGTCTGGCTCGGCCTGGACGCCTCGCTGTCACTGGCCGAGGTGACCCGGCGCATCGATGCCAAGGCCAGCCAGTACGGCCTGGACATCGCCCCCGACCGACCAGTCCACACGCTGAGCGTCGGGGAGATGCAACGGGTGGAAATCATCCGCGCGCTGCTGACCGAGCCGCAGTTGCTGATCCTGGACGAACCGACTTCCGTGCTCACGCCGCAGGCGGTCGACAAACTCTTTGATGTACTGCGTCAGTTGGTCAGCCAGGGCTGCAGCCTGCTCTACATCAGTCACAAGCTCCATGAAATCCGCGCCCTGTGTTCGGCCTGCACCGTGCTGCGTGGCGGCCAGGTCACCGGCGTGTGCGATCCGCGCGAGGAATCGAACGCCTCGCTCAGCCGGATGATGATCGGCGCCGAGCCGCCGGCCCTCGCGGTCAAGCCGCGCCAGGCCGGTGAGGTGGTGCTGCGGGTGCAGGGCCTGAGTCTGCCCAAGGCCGAGCCTTTCGGGGTCGACCTCGAACAGGTCAGCCTGGATGTACGGGCCGGTGAGGTGGTGGGCATTGCCGGCGTGTCGGGCAACGGTCAGCGCGAGCTGATGTGGGCCCTGTCCGGCGAAGACGCGCGGGCGCCAGCGGCGGGCGGGCAGTTGCGGCTCCAGGGTCAGGACATCGCGCGGCTGGGGCCATCGGGCCGGCGCGCCCTGGGGCTGCACTTCGTGCCCGAAGAACGGCTGGGACGGGGCGCCGTGCCGGCCATGAGTCTGGCGGACAACCTGCTTTTGACCCGCAGCGAATCGCTCGGGCCAGCCGGCTGGATCCGCACCGGCGCGCTGGCCGAGCAGGCCCGCGGGCTGATCGAGCGCTTTCGGGTCAAGGCCGGCGGACCGCAGGCGCTGGCGCAGTCGCTGTCGGGCGGCAATCTGCAAAAGTTCATTGTGGGCCGCGAGATCGAAGCGCGGCCCAGGCTGCTGATCGTCTCCCAACCCACCTGGGGCGTGGACGTCGGTGCAGCGGCGCAGATCCGTGGGGAAATTCTGGCTCTGCGCGATGCAGGCTGTGCGGTCTTGGTGGTCAGCGAGGAGCTCGACGAACTGTTTGAAATCTGCGATCGGCTACACGTCATCGCCAAGGGGCGGCTGTCACCCTCGCTGGCGCGCTCGCAAGCCACGGTCGAGCGCATCGGCGAATGGATGAGCGGGCTGTGGCCCGAAGACAAGCAGACTGCTGCGGAGGCTCATCATGCTCAGACTTGAGCTGCGCCCCGGCGCCTCGCGCCTGTGGACTTATGCCTCGCCGCTGCTGGCCATTGCCCTGACGGTGGGCCTGGGCGTGCTGCTATTCATGGCACTGGGCAAAGACCCAGTCCGCGGCCTGCAGATGTTCTTTTGGGAGCCGCTCAAATCCAAGTACGCCATCGGCGAACTCATGGTCAAGGCGACGCCCCTGCTGCTCATTGCCCTGGGGCTGGCGGTGTGCTTTCGCTCGAATGTGTGGAATATCGGGGCCGAGGGGCAGTTCGTCATCGGCGCAGTGTGCGCCGGCGGCGTGGCCCTGCTGGCCGACAAAAGCACCGGCGGCTCGATCGTGGTCGTCGTCCTGCTGGCCGGGGTGCTGGGCGGCATGCTCTGGGCTGGCCTGACTGCGCTGCTGCGCGATCGCTTCAATGCCAATGAAATCCTGGTCAGCCTGATGCTGGTCTATGTGGCCATCATGGTGCTGAGCTTTCTGGTGCATGGCCCCTGGAAGGACCCGGCAGGCTACAACTTCCCGCAAAGCAAGACCTTTGCCCAGTCCACGCAGATCCCGCGGCTGATGAGCGGCTCGCGCGCCAGCATCGGCCTATTAATGGCGCTGGCCGGGGCGGCCTCGCTCTGGGTCTACCTGTTTCGCACCCGGGCCGGATTTGCGCAGCAGGTGGGCGGACTGGCACCGGCAGCCGCGCGCTATGCGGGCTTTTCCTCGCGGCGGGCGCTATGGGTAGCCCTCCTGATTTCTGGCGGTGCGGCCGGCCTGGCCGGTGCGCTGGAGGTCGCTGGCCCCATTGGTCAGCTGACCCCCTATGTGCCGGCCGGCTATGGCTTTGCGGCCATCATCGTGGCCTTTGTCGGTCGGCTTCACCCAGTCGGCATGGTGCTGTCGGCATTGCTCATGAGCATGTTTTACATCGGCGGTGAACTGGCGCAGTCACGCATGGGCCTGCCCAGGTCGATCACCGGTGTGTTTCAGGGCCTGTTGCTGTTTTGCCTGCTGGCCTGCGACACCCTGGTGGCCTACCGCCTGCGCTGGCAGGCCCGGGGAGCGAACTGATGGACACCTACGCACTGCTGATCGCGGCCACGCTCAATGCCGGCACCGTGCTGGCCTTGGCCGGACTGGGCCTGCTCATCAATGAGAAGGCCGGCGTGGTCAACCTCGGGGCCGAAGGCATGATGCTGTGCGCGGCCATTGCCGGTTTTGCTGCCGTGGTGCACACGGGCAGCGACGTGGCCGGCTTTGCTGCGGGCATGGCCGCCGGCGCCATGTTGGCCGCTGTGTTTGGGCTGCTGGTGATCTGGCTGGGCACCAACCAATACGCCACCGGTCTGGCGCTGAGCCTCTTCGGGGTGGGTTTTTCAGCCTTCGTCGGCGTGGGCTATGTGCAAGAAAAACTGCCGGAACGCAGC
The DNA here is from genome assembly GCA_034680305.1 of Polaromonas sp. GTDB lineage: Bacteria > Pseudomonadota > Gammaproteobacteria > Burkholderiales > Burkholderiaceae_C > Polaromonas. The sequence goes on from JAXITB010000058.1 coordinate 5,438, forward strand.
CAATACATCTGGCCCATTTTGGGCGATGTGCCCTGGCTGGGACCGGCGCTGTTTCAGCAGCACCCACTGGTCTACCTGAGCATGGCCCTGGCCATGGCCATGATCTGGTTCCTGGACAAGAGCCGCAGCGGGCTGGTGCTGCGAGCGGTCGGTGAGTCGCCCGCCTCGGCCCACGCGCTGGGCTATGCGGTGCGCCGGATTCGCCTGCTGGCGGTGATGGGCGGCGGCGCGCTCTGTGGGCTAGCGGGCGCCTATCTGTCGGTGATCTACACCCCGCTGTGGGTCGAAGGCATGGTGGCCGGCCGCGGCTGGATCGCATTGGCCCTGACCACCTTCGCCACCTGGCGGCCCGCCCGCGTGCTGCTGGGCGCCTACCTCTTCGGAGGCCTGACCATGCTGCAATTCCACTTGCAAAGCTCGGGCGTACAAGTGGCCAGCGAGATCCTGACTGCCCTGCCCTATGTGGCCACCATCGTGGTGCTGGCCCTGATTTCGCGTAACCCGGCCTGGATCAGGGTGAACATGCCGGCCTCCCTGGGCAAGCCCTTCCATCCCGGTTAATAATCTCTGGCTTTGATTCACTCCTCCCTCCCACCACCTCTCATTAACTAGAAGGAAATCTCCATGACCGTTGTGTCCAAGCGTTCCGTCCTGCGACTGGCCGCGTTGAGCGCCGTCGCTGCCGCCGTGCTGGTCGGCTGTGGCAAGAAAGAAGAGCCCAAGGCCGCCGCCCCGGCTGCACCCAAGGCCGAGCCCCTGAAGATCGCGTTCGCCTATGTCGGCCCGGTCGGCGATGGCGGCTGGACCTTCGCCCACGACAACGGTCGCAAGGCGATCGAAAAAGAGTTTGGCGACAAAGTGGTCACCAGTTTCGTGGAAAAAGTGCCCGAAAGCGCAGATGCCGAGCGCGTGATCCGCGACATGGCCACGCAAGGCAACAAGCTGATCTTCGGCACCACCTTCGGCTACATGGACCCGATGCTCAAAGTCGCCGCCGACTTCAAGGACGTCAAGTTCGAACATGCCACCGGCTTCAAGCAGGCCGAGAACATGCGCACCTACGACAGCCGCACCTACGAAGGCGCCTACATGGCTGGCGTGATTGCCGGCAAGATGACCAAAACCAACACCCTGGGCGTGGTCGCTTCCATCGCCATCCCCGAGGTGGTGCGCAACATCAACGCCTTTACGCTGGGTGCCCAGTCGTCCAACCCCAAGGTCAAGACCAAAGTGGTGTGGATCAACACCTGGTTCGATCCCCCGAAAGAAGCCGAAGCCGCCACCGCCCTGATCAACGGCGGGGCCGACGTGCTCATGCAAAACACCGACTCCAGCGCCGTGCTGCAGACCGCCGAAAAAATGGGCAAGCGCGCCTTCGGCTGGGATTCGGACATGACCGCCTACGGCCCCAAAGCCCACCTGGGCTCGGCCATCATCAACTGGGCGCCCTACTACATCAAGGCCACCCGCGATGCGCTCGAGGGCAAGTGGACCGGTAACTCGGCCGTCTGGTGGGGCGTCAAAGAAGGGGCGATCGACATGGTGTCGGTGGCCGCCGACGTACCAGAGGACACCAAGAAAAAGATCGACGAGATCCGTAACGGCCTGAAGGACGGCAGCTTCAACATCTGGAAAGGCCCAATCACTGGCCAGGATGGCAAAGTGATGGTGGCCAAAGACGCCACCGCTGATGACGCTTTCCTCAAAGGCTTGATGAGCTACGTCAAGGGCGTGGAAGGCAAAGTGCCGGCCAGCAAGTGATTGCGACACGCTCCAAAAAAAAAGCTGCCTGCGGGCAGCTTTTTTTTCGCTCAACTTCAGCGGCAAGCCAGTCCAAACCAGCGCCACAGCAGTGGTGTCAGGCCCGCAACGGCATGCCCCATCAACGGCCCATGGCGGCCATATTGGGCATGCCCCGCATCGGCGGCATGCCAGCCGGGCTGGCGACAGAGCTTGAATCGCGCCCACCGTTGCCAAAATGCAGCGCCCTGCTCTCCTGGGTTTTCTCGTCAACCACCAGCACCTCGTTGAGCGAGATTTTCTGCACCCGCCCGCCCTGAACCCAGTCGCCTTGCCGCACGCGCTGCTGGCCCTGGCCCTTGTGGATCAACACCGCCTCAAGCTGACCCTTGAGCCCCTCCACATAAGCGACCGTTGGCCAGACGCGCTCTGGCTCAGGCGCAGGGCGCGCAGCGGGGACCGGGGCTTCGGCAGCAGGCACCGTAGGCCTGGGCGCCACCACAGGCGCGGGCTCCGGTCGGGCCGGCTCTGAGACAGACGCGGCCGCGGCCCGGCGCGAGGCCGACAGCGTTGCCATCTGAGTCTGCATCTCGGCCAATCTTTTCTGCAACTCAACCCGCTTGAGTTGAGCCTCCAGCAAGATACGCTGCTGGTTGATGTCCTGCAGTTCCTTGATCGTCGGGGCCTGCGCCAAGGCCGTGCCCACTGTGCCGGCGGCCAGCATGGCGAGCAGCAGACCTTGCCAATTAGTTGTTTGCATATTGAACTCCTGTCAGTTGGTAATTGAGGGTGCCGTCCTTGAAGACGCCGGTGATGGTGCTCAGTCTCAGCCCTGCTGCGTCGGCCGCTTGCGCCACCAAGCTGGGAGCCATCTCGGTTTGGATGCCGAATTTCAAGGCGGTCCAGGGCATGGCACTGGCGCCCGTACCAGGTCCTGAGGCAGGTACCGGTCGCGGCGCGATCGTCACGCTCAGGCCCAAGGTCGCTTGCAGATCGAGCAGGCGATGGACGTGGAAGTCCACCGTCTGCAAGGGCTGCGCATCGTGGGCAATGGGGCCGATGTCCAGCGGATAAGTCAGCGTGGCGCTGCCCCCATCGGGGCTGATGACCGCCTGCGGGTAGCGGGCCACGAACTGGCCGATCAGCGCCTCTGGCGCGGCCTTGACCCAGCTCAGGGTCACGCTCTGACCTTCACAGCTGAACTGGCTGAGCGACCAATTGGCTGTGATGACGCTCGTCCCATGCAAGGCTTTCTCGCAGGCACCGGCGAACTGCGCAGCGCTGGGCAGGGCGGGCCAGGGCTTGGTCTGCATCTGCCGCAGCCGCTCGGCATCTTGAGCAGCCATCTGCTGCGCCTGCAACTGCGCGATCTCGCGTTCGGCCTGTGATTTCTTCCAGCCAAAAAAGCCATAAACCGGCGCCGCGATGGCCAGACTGAGCAGCAAGCCCTTGGCCAGACGCCGGCCAAGCGCCGGGTTGACTGGCCTGAGCACCCAGGCCGACGGCCAACGCTTGGAGTCGGGCAGATGCGCGAAAAACTCATGGAGCTGACGCTCGAGCGCGCCCTCGATCGACCAGTCGCTGGGGCAAACCAGCAGGTCCCAGCCGCCGGCCTGTCGATCGCTTTCGAAGGCTTGCCGAATCTCGGCTTGCGAACCGACGCGGTCCCCATCGGCCAGAATGAATCCGTCACGAATGATCAGATAGCACCACAGCTCGGGGTTTTGCGGCGAGCGCAAGACGACCAGCGCATTGCCCACCGGTGAGGGCTGGCTGGCGAGGTGGTCGCAAACCACCAGACCCAGGGGGATCTGGCCGGTTGCAGCGCCTTGATCGGCACGGGCAAAGCCGATCAAGGTCTTGGCCGACTTGCGGCAAACGAACAAGTCCGCATTGGCCTCGGCCGCCATCGGCTTGAGTTCGCGACTCAACTGGCTGGGCGCAATCGGATGCCAGACCAGGCCGCAGACCAAGCGGGCTTGGCGGTGGCCCCGGGCCACATCGATCAGGTGCATGGCCATCATGACGCGATGGCCGGTTGAACCAGGATCACCAGCATGGTTCGCTTGCCTTTGGCCGATGTGGAGCCCATGAGCAGGTTCTTGGCATCGCCCACGCCGCTGGAGACGGCCGACAAATTGTCCTGATCGAAGCCGGCCAGGACCAGGGTGTCGCCCGACTGCATGCGGACCCGCTGAATGAAATTGGAGGTGGCCACGTCGGGCGACTGGATGGTCATGGAGCCCGAGGAATTGCTCTTGAGTGCGACCAGCGATGAAATGTTGATGGACGATTGAAGCAGCAATTCCTTGCCGTCCATCACATGCGGCAGAACCACCATGGAAAAGCCGGTATTGACCTGGCCGGGCTGCAAGGTGGTCATGGCGCCGGCATTGCCCGAGAGCGTGGTCGAGCTCGACGCCAAGTAGGAGATCTGCCGACCAACCTGCACCGGCGCCGGCTGATTGTTGAGCGTGACCATCGAGGCCGAGGTCAGTTCAGAGACTTTGCCTTGAGTTGACAGCGCCGAGATGATGGCGCCCGCCGTCGAGCCCCAGCCACTGTTGACCCGAGACGATGCCCCCAGGGTGAAGGCGGCCACGCCCTCGGCCACCGGGAAGCTGGTCTTGAGCGAAAAGCCGCGATTGACGCTCAGGCTGTTGTAGACCGCGTCCCAGTTGATGCCGTAATCGGCACCGTCGTTGACGGTGACCGACAAGACCCGCACATGAATGGCCACCTGTCTGGCCAGAGAGGCGTTCTGCTCCTGGATCAATTCGGCCACCCGGGCCAGCACGCGGGGCGTGTCGGTGACCGTCACCGTGCCGGTGCTCGGCGAAACGGCCAGCTTGCCGCTTCCCGGCGACAGCAATTGCCGGATGCTCGACTCGATCCCGCCCCAGACCGACAGATTGCTGATGCTCACCCCCGTCGAATTGCCGCCCGAGCTAGCGCCACCACCGCCGGAGCCGCCCCCCGAACCGCCTGCGGCACCGGCCGAGGAGCCGCCCGAGCTGGCGCCGCCAACGGTGCTGCTCAGTTGGGTGTCACCGGGCAAGGTCTTGATGCGAAAGGTGCGCGACTCGCTCAGGAACAGGCGCAAGCCGGCATCGTCAAGCTTCCAGAAAATGCCGTAATTGGCGGCCACCATATCCAGAAAGCCGCTGACCGTGCCCGAGTAACTCATCTGCATGGGCTTGGCGGTCAGAGCCGCCAGCCCGGAGGCGGCCCCGCCGGCCGCCGCGCCTGCCGCACCCCCGCCCGCAGGCTGCGCGGCGGCG
>JAXITB010000059.1:0-10430 GCA_034680305.1 Polaromonas sp.
GCGAACCACCGGATTGACCAGGCGGGGCACGTTGAGCGTCTCATGAAAGCAAGTCAGCGACTCGCCCAGCAGCTCGCTGCGGATCACGCTGCGCTGGTAGAAGGGGGTGTCTTCGAGCTGCTGGAGGACCTGGACCGGCCCGTCACTGCGCATGCGGCGAGCCAGCGCCCAGGCGGTGCGCGGCAGCCGCTGTTGGGCGGGTGGTTCAAATTCGCTAACTTGGCCATCACGGGCAAAACGCAAGGCCAGCACATGGCCGGCCGGATCGTCGGGCTCAATGTCATAAAGAACGGCTGTGCTGCCATCGCTGAGCGAGCCGCGCGACCAATCCCAGTGCTTGAAGCCGTTTTCAATGGGCTCGTCGCCCTCATTGGAATCGAGGTAGCCGTGGCCGCTCCAGCGCTGCGCGGGCTGGCTCAGCGCCACCTCGACCCGTGCCTGCGGTGCGATTGGGCCCCAGCGGTGCCGCCCGGAGGCTTCCAGTGGGGTGGAGAAATTGAGCAACTGCTCCGGATGCACCCGCACCTGCCCGCGAATGCGGTGCGGGATGGGCATGCCCACTTCGTCGATGTCGATGCACAGGGTTTGGCCGTCCCAACTGACCTGGCTGGGCCCGATCAGAAAATGGCTGTGGTCGCGGCTGCAGTGCCGCGCGCCGCGCTCGGTCATGGCCCAGCGGCCGGCCTGCCTGCTGTAGAGGGCCACATTGAGCGCGCAGTGGTTCATCGGGTCTGCGCCGGCACCGCGCCTGGCCCAGGCGTAGTAGGGCGAGAAGACGCTGCCGACAAAGGCAATCAGGGTCAGGCCGTAGCGGCCGTCGTCACTCAGTGCGTCGATGTACCACCAGAGGTAGCCCCCCGGGACGACCGCCTGGTCAAAGCGGGGCTGGCCATCAGGGCCGCGGCCGCCAGCCGACCCGACAGGGCGGCCATCGGCACGCCCGGCCCCGGGTGGATGCTGCCTCCTGCCAGGTACAGGCCCGGCACCGGGCTGCTGGCCCCCGGCCGGCTGAATGCCGACATCCAGCCGTGCGTCGCCTGGCCGTACAGGGCTCCCCCTGTGGCCGGGAACATCCGGTGAAAGTCCTGCGGCGTCGTGCGCAGGATCTGATGGGCCTGAGCCTCGATGGTCAGGCCGCAACGGCGCAGCAGGTCGAAGCTGGTGGTCTGGCATTGCTGGAGCTCCTGTTCGGTCTGTGGCCCGGTGGCCTGGTCGCCAAAGGCTGGCGCATTGACCAGGCACAGCAGCCGTTCGGCCCCGGCTGGCACCTCACCGGTCCCCCGGTCTTGTGCGCACACATACACGGTGGGCCGACGCGGCAGTCGGCCGGCCGAAAAGATATCTTGAAATTCGCTGGCGTAGTCGGCCTGGAAAAACACATTGTGTCGGTCCAGGGGCGGGCCTTGGGTGGGGGCGTGAATCGACCAGGTCAAGGCCGACAAGGAGCGTGGCGCCGCCTTTGCGGGCGCAGCCGACTGCACGCTGCTGCCCAGCAGCCCCTGGCGCAGGGCGGCCAAATCGCCATTGAAGACCACGCTGTCGGCGGGCAGTCTTTCTCCCTGATCAGTCAGCACCGCGCTGACCCGGCCCTGGCTGAGCTCGATCTGCTGGCAGCGGCAGCCCCAGCGCAGGCGGGCGCCACGGGCCTGGGCCAGCCGTGCCAGGCACTTGGCTAATTCATGCATGCCGCCGCGCACCGACCACACCCCGTCGAGCTCGACCTGGGCAATGAGCATCAGGGTGGCTGGTGCTTGCCAGGGTGATGAGCCGCAGTAGGTGGCATAGCGGGCAAACAACTGACGCAGGCGCGGATCCTGGAAGTGGCGGCCTAGGCTGTCCCACAGGCTGCTCATCGGGCCGATGCGCGCCAGCGTGGTCAGCCCGCGCGCACCGAGCGCACCGCCAAGGCCCATGACAGTGGGCGAGGCCGAGCGGATGAACGGGCCTTCCAGGGCCTGATAGACCTCTTTTGCAGTCCGGCAAAAATGCTCGAAACGGCGCGCCTCGGCTGCGCCGGCAAAGCGGCCCACCGCATCGACCGACTGACGCGGGTCGGCAAACAGGTCCAAGCTTTCACCGCCGTCCCAGAAGTGGCGGGCCAACACCGCCAGCGGCGTGATGTCCAGCTCTGCTTCAAGGCGAGTGCCCACGCTGGCCAAGATCTCGTCAAAGACCCAGCGCATGGTGAAAACGGTCGGGCCACTGTCAATGGCCGCGCCATCGACCAGGGGCTGACGGATTTTTCCGCCCGGCGTAGCGGCCGCTTCGAGCACGGTGACGTCGAGCCCCTGAGCTGCCAACTGCAGGGCGCTGACCAGGCCGGCCATGCCGGCGCCGATCACCACCACCCGATGCTCAGGCATGGGCCGACTCGGGCGAGGCCTCGAAGGGCCCGGGCCAGTGGCCTTCGCTCTTGATGACCCGCATGCGAACGAACATCGACTCCGAGAAGTAGCCGCGTGTATAGGCCTGCTCGGCAGCCCGGCGGTGGGCGCCGTTCATGGAGTAGGCCAGCATGGCCGCTGTGTCCTGCCAGACGCTGAAGGTGCATTGGCGCAGCAGCGGCGCTTCACCCAGGCCCATGGCCAGCAGGCAGCCTGGGCTGCGGCGCAGATCGGCTTCGGTGGCTGGTGCTTGTTTCCAGAAGGACATGGCCTTGGCGGGCCGGATGCTGGCGCGGGTGAGGGCGGCGAGCAATTGCGGCTGCGGCTGGTCGCTGACCAATTCCGGCAGCGGCGAGAGCATGGGGCTGCGGTCCCAGGCCTGGCCGTCCCAGGCACCGCGAGCCGATTCCACCGACATCAGGCCGCTCCAGCAACTGGCTGCCCGTTCTCGGTAGGCGGCCACCAGCGGCCCGTTGAGAAAGCCCAGCGCGTGCTCAGCCTGCTTGAACAGGGCGATCACACCCTGATGGGTGCCGCTCGGGCGCAGGGTGAACCCGCCCTTGCTGCCACTGCCCATGACCTTGCCAAACAGCAGGCCGGGCACATCTTTGAGGGCCGAGCTGCCCTGCACCAGGCGCAGCCAGCCCCAGCGCCTGTGGGCAGGCAGGTAATCGATGAGCACGACCACCGCCACCCCGCTGATCGCGGGCTCGTTCGGTTTGGGGGCCGTGGGCATCAGTCGGAATAAAAAAGAGCCGGGGCGTTTGACGGCCCCGGCCAGAAGAGCAAGACCTTACCGCTTGGCCGCCGGAGCGGCAGCGGTGGCTTGCAGGGCAGCTTTGGCGGCCTTGACAGGGGCAGTGCTGGCCAGCACCGTGTCACGGCCGAGTTCGGGATGGTCTTTGAGCATGCCAGTGCCATACAGGGGCTTGTAGGCACCCTGGTGGCAGGTGGCGCAATTGAGCTTGGCCACGTCGCCCAGTTCCCCCTTGCGATGGGCCGGGAAAACGTCGGTCAGCGGCTCGAGGTAGTTCAGGTTCAGGTCACGCGCCATGCGGATGCCGTGCCAGGCGGTCACGCGCTGAGGCGGGCCACCTTCCCACTTGGCGACGTTGCGGGTGTTGTGGCAGTAGGTGCAGTTGACGCCCAGCGAGGACGACATGTGCATCATCAGGCCGTAGGTCCACTCGGCCTGTTTGATGGACTGCCGATTTCCAGTGGGCAGCGCGGTGTTGCCATTGACCCGGATCTCCTCCTTGCCCAGCAGGAAGGGCGTGAAGGGGTCGTTGGGCAGCGAGGTCAGCCCCACGGTCTTGGCGGCCTTGTTCTGGCCGGCGGTGTCGCCGATGAAGTTGGCCCCGCGCGGTGCGTTGTCGGCGGTGAACCAGATCTCCTTGGGTACCGGCTCGCCGCGATGGCAGGTAAAGCAGGTCACGCCGGTCTGCGCCACGTGGCTCTTCCAGTCGGTGTTGATGTGCTGAGTCATCTCCACCATCTTGCGGGCCACCACCTTGGTGTATTTGCTGTCGTCGGCAAAGTTGGCCGGGTTGTGGCAATACACGCAGCCTTGCTCAGGGGCCACCCAGGCGGCCATATTGGTCATCAGGCGGGTGAACTGACCGACGCTGAGGTCGCCGAGCACCTTGACGTTCTGGTAGACCTGGCCGGCCTTGGGGCCGTCGGCCGAGGCCTGCGGCGGCGCCTCAGGCACCTGGTTGGCATCGGCCTGCTTCTCCAGCGTTCGGGGGTTGTACACCTGCACCATGCCTGTGCCGGTGTAGCCGTGCTGGACGCTGGTGACGGGTGGGCGCTCACAGGCACTGAGCAACACCACGCCGGCCAACCCAAGAAGCTTGGCTGCGGTAAGGAAAGTCAGCTTGCTCATGGTTTGACTCCAGTGGGGGCGACTTGCAGGGCAGGATCGGTGACTGCCGGGAAGACATCGGGGTAAGGCGGGGCCACGCCATGCTTGACGGCCCAGAGGTACCAGTTATCGACGACCGTGCCGGTCAGCAAGATGCCGATGCCGCCGGTCAGCGTGGTCAGCACCGCGAACCACCAGGCCCAACGGTGGATCGACTCCATGGTGGCGTTAAAGCCCATGGTCCAGCGCCAGAAGAGGGCGGCCCTTTCGCTGGCGGTACCGCGGTCGACGATCTGCTCGATCTCGCGCTCACCGCCGTAGCGGCCAACCGCCAAGATGGTGGCCCCGTGCATGGCAAACAGCAGCGCTGAGCCATAGAGGAAGGCAATCGACAGGGCGTGGAAGGGGTTGTAGAACAGGTTGCCGTAGCGCAGAGAGAAAGCGGCCGTCCAGTCCAGGTGCGGGAAGATGCCGTAAGGCACCGCCTCGCCCCAGCTGCCCATCAGGATGGGCCTGAACAAGCCCAGCACCAGGAACAGCCACATGGCCGACAGGAAGGCATAGGGAATGTGCATGCCCAAGCCCAACTCGCGGGCGCGCCGCCAGGTGCGGGCAAACCACAGCAGCACCGAGATCAGCAGGAACAGGCTGGACAACAGATACCAGCCGCCCTGGTTCATGGGCGGGAGCGATAAACCATATTGGGGTGGTGGCGGCTCCAGGGCCAGCCAGAACAGTTGGCGAATGAACTGGATCGGATCCCAGTTGACTTGCGCCAGCATGTTGAAGCCGATGATGTTGAAGGCCAGGGTGCCGAAAATGATCGACGCCAGCCCCAGCCCGCCCAGGTAGATCGGGCCCAACTGGGCATTGCCCAGCTTGCCGAGCCAGTAGTTGATGATGGGCTGGCCGGTGCGTGGACTGTTGCCGTGTCCGAGTTCCACGCCAGGGGAGACAGGCCCCACCGCATTGACGGTGGTGAAGATGTTTTGGTACTGCGCCATGGTCAGGTCTCCTTGCTCACTGGATGGGCCACTGCGACCAGATCGGCAGGTTCAACCACCAGCCCCACCATTCGGGCCAGCCGCGTGTCCAGAAAGGGCCGCTCAAGACAATGCACAGGGCGCTGAACAGGCCCGAGGCCAGGGCCAGGAACAGCCCAAGGCGGTGAATGCCCAGGGTGCCGACCGAGTAGCCGATGATGTCGCGAAAGAAGGTGTCTTCATGTTCCGGTGTCTTGACCTCCTGGCCGCGGCCTGGATTGGTCGACGACAGCACCAGACCGCCGTGCAGCGACAGCGCGAAGGTGGTGGTGAAGAAGAAACTCACGGCAATCATGTGCGCCGGGTTGTAGTGAAAGTGCAGGTACTGGTAGCCCACGTTCGACACCCAGTCCAGGTGGCTGAAGATGCCGTAGGGAAAGCCGTGACCCCAGGCGCCCATGAGGACGGGACGAATCACCACCAGGGTGAAGTAGGCAAAGATGGCCACGCCAAAGGCCGCTGGCACATGAAATCCCATACCCAGTTTGCGGCAGATTTCCACCTCGCGCAGGGCCCAGGAGACAAAGGCACCCAGGGCACAAACGGTGATCAGTTGCCACAGGCCGCCTTCGAGCAGCGGCGCAAAGCGCAGGCCGTAGGAGAGGTCAGGCGGTGCAATGCTGATTTGCCAGAGGTTCCAGGTCGGGCCCATGGCCGCGCCCCAGAGAATCAGTGCGGTACCCAGAAGGGCGAAGAAGGCGGCGGTCACGCCGAAGAAGCCGACGTAGAACGGACCGAGCCAGAAGTCGAACAGGTCGCCACCTAGCAATGTCCCGCCGCGGACTCTGTATTTTTTTTCGAAGCTGAGCATGGCCATGATCAGGCTCTCCTGTCAGATGAGGGTTGCTGCGTTCACGGCGCAGGCGCTTGAGGGCGCCTGCGCCGATCCCCGGTCAGGACTTGGCCGCTGGGGTGGGTGCGGGCATTGGGGCGTTCTGCGCTGCAACGGGGGCCTTTTTGGCACCGTCGAGCCAGTTGAACTTGTTGGTGCTCAGCAAGATGAGGTGAATCATCGCTGCCAGACCAAACAGGAACACGCCTTGGACCACCATGGCACGCAGGGGGTCGTAAAGTCGCCAAATTCTCCACATGGTTTTTCTCCTAAATGATGTGAGACATGAATGTGTAAACCGCGGCATGGACGCCGGAAAAAATGCTGCTCTTTTGCTCCGCACCGGGCAGCCAGCTTTGCCAATGCACGCCGACCAGTTGGCCGAGCAGCGCGATGGCCAGCAGCAACACGAAGCAGGGCACGACGATCAGCGCAAGCATGAGCTTGTCTTCCCGTTGGGCTGGCTTATTGCTGGAATAAGACATGTCGTTCATGGGGTTCTCCATTCAATGGCCGTTGATGCTTAGAACCAGGGGCGCCACGCCCACACCAGGGCATGGGCGATCACGGCAACTGCCGTGAATCCCACCAGACCCTGCATGTAGTAGGTGTGGAACTCCTGAGCCTCTTCGTCGGTCAGTCCGGAAATGGACGTGCGATTCGACATACGAATGCTCCTTTTCAATCAAGGCCGCAAGGCCTGTCGCTGCGCGCAGCCCGCGCAGCCTGGGCGTCCGCAGCACCCTTGCTGCGGCATGAGGTCGACGGCGCGCCAGGGGCGGTCGTCGCGTGCTTTTTGGGCCCAGTCATGCTGGCTCTCCCAGGCCCAGTGCCAGCCCGGCACTGCGCACATGGTCTTCGGTCACTTCGGGCAGATCTTGGTCGCGGGCCACCTTCTCGGCCTGATCGCGCAGACGCTTGGCGGCAGAAATCTGCACCAGCACCGGTTGGCGGGCCACCAAGCTGGCCAAGGCCTCCTGTGCGGTGGGCTGCCAGGGGCGTTGACTGCGTTCGCGCGCCAGGGTGGGCTCGACCTTGTCCATGTCGGTGCCCAGCGGCAGGATGTGGAACAGGGCGTCGAACAGGGCGTTGCACACTTCCTGCACCAGGTAGGTCGCGCCGCTGTAGCCCATGAAGGGCGTGCCGGTGTGGCGCCGGATGATCGCGCCAGGAAACGAGGCTGGGATGAAGGCCGCCCGCATCGGGCTGCTGCCCGAGGTCTCGCTCATGTACATCCGCTCGTTGTAACTGCCGAACAAAATCAGAGGCATTTGGTGGTGGACCAGTTCGCGCACCTGGGCGTTGTCGGTTTTCTCGCCCGGCTTGCGCGAGACGGCAAACTTGCAGGGCAGACCCAGCTCGGTCTCCAGGAAGTTGCGCAGGCCGCGGGTGTAGGTCTCGGGGGCCACCACCGCAAAACTGGCGGTGGCAAAGAAGTCCTGGGTCACCGAACGCCAGAGATCCCAGACCGGCTTGATGGTGGTGTGCCGCTCGCGTTCGATGAAGGGCTCCGGGTCCAGATCGAGCAACTGTCCGAGGACACGCAGGAATTTGGTGGTGCTGTGCAGACCGATCGGGGCCTGCAGATACGGACGCTCGAGCGCCTCGCACAGCAAGCGGCCAAATTCGCGGTACATGCAGATGTTGACGTCAGCCTCGACCAGGCGCGAGACATCGGCCAGGTGGCTGCCCAGCGGGAAAACCAGATTGATCTCGGCGCCGATGCCTTGCACCAGACGACGGATTTCAGCCAGGTCGCTGGCACTGTTGAAGGTGCCGTAGCAGGGGCCGATGATGTTCACCCGAGGCCGCTCGCCCGCCTTGCGCTCGCGTTTGGGCACTTTCTTCATGCCGTACTCGGTCCACAGCCACAGCATGGCGCGGTTGGCGCATTGCCATTGGTCCTCGTCGATGGTGCGCGGCAAAAAGCGCATCAGGCCCGTGCCTTCCGGGGTGACGCCGCCACCGATCATCTCGGCAATGGAGCCGGTGACCACCACCGAGGGCAGGTCAGGGTCGAGCGTGCCATGGGCGCGCTTCATCGCTCCTTCGGTGCCCTCGCGGCCCAGTTGCTCCTCGGCCAGGCCCGTCACCACAATGGGCAACTCATGGGGCGGCAGGGCGTCTGTGTAATGCAGCACCGAGGTGACCGGCAGGTTCTCGCAGCCCACCGGGCCGTCGATCACCACCTGCAGGCCCTTGATGGCGGTAAACACGTAGACCGCCCCCCAGTAACCGCCTGCGCGGTCGTGGTCGAGCACCAAGGGCGACTTGGCGCTCATGCCCGGGGGCAGTTGAGGTGTGTTCACGAACCCATCTCCTCGGCCTTGGCCTTCTTGCGTTTTTTCTCGGCCATGCGGCGCATGTCGGCTTTGAATTCCGGATGCAGCACCGGTTGGTCTTGCCAGACGCCGGCTTCGTCGCCGATGCCCACGCTGCCAAAGAAGTCCTTCATGGCGTCAAAGCGTGCCTGGTTGCCCATGGCCGCCTGCACCACCTGAATCAAGGAGCCGACGCCAGCCACGCCCATCAGCGGGCGGGCAGAGATCAGGTTGGTGAAGTACAGCGAGGGAATGCAGGCTTCCTTGGCCGCCTGCACCACCGGGGTGGTGCCCACCGCCAACTGGGGTTTGAACTCGCGCACGGCGGCGATGTCTTGCTCGAGCGAGGCCCGAAACTGCACATGCACGCCCTTGGCCTGTAGCCACGCCGCATCGTGGGCGTTCCAGGGTGTGGCCGGGCAGGCCGAGCCCACATAAGGCACTTCGGCGCCGCACTCGATCAGCAGGCGGGCCACTAGCAATTCCGAACCTTCGTAGCCGCTGAGCGTGATGCGACCCTGAATGCGGGCTTGGGAGAGCAAGCCGCGCATGGCCCCGAGGGTTTGATTGCGCGCCAGATCGATCTGCTCGCTGGATACGCCGCAGGCTTGACCAATGGCGCCGAGCCAGTCGTGGGTGCCCTCGATGCCCACCGGGGCCGAGCCCACGATGGGGCGACCTGCGGCCTGGAACTCGCGCACGCTGGCGGTGTAGAAGGGGTGAATGGCCGCTACGGCGCTGCAGTCGAGCGCGCTGTAGAGTTCGCGCCATTCGCGGGTGGGCACGGTGGCGCCAACGGCCAGCCCCATGGGCGCGATCATCTGGCCGATGATCACCGGGTCGGCCGGGAACATCTCACCGAGCAGGCTGATGGTTGGGCGGTCGCCGCGGGCTTGACGGGGCTGAGCCACCGGACCGGCCATGGCCTCTTCGCGTGCATAACGCAGCATGGCGCCGGCCAGCACGTCCTTGGCCTCTGCATGGGTGGGTACCCCGAAGCCCGGAACGTCAATGCCGATGATGCGCACACCGTTGATCTGCTTGGGCAGCAGTTGCAGCGGCACGCCACTGGCAGTGGGCACGCACAGATTGATGATGACGATGGTGTCGACCTGCTCCGGGTCGGCCCCACGGTGCACCGCCTCGCGGATGTCCTCGAACAGTTTGCCGGTGACCAGCGTTTCTGAGTTGAAGGGCACATAGCCCACAGTTCGCCGCGCGCCATAAAAGTGCGAGGTGAAGGTCAGGCCGTAGACGCAGCAGGCCGAACCCGAGAGGATGGTCGCTGTGCGGCGCATGCGCAGCCCCACCCGCAAGGAGCCAAAGGCCGGGCACATGCTCTGGGGCTGATCATGCGGGCCTTTGGGGTAGTCCTGGGCGTATTGCTCCAGCACCTCGCTCTTGCCCGCGTTGGCTGCGGCCTTGAGTAACTCGTCCTTGCCGGCGTGGCAACCCAGACCTTGCTCGGAGGTGGCTGCCGGGTTGGGCAGGGGGGTGATGGGGATGGACTTCATGGCCGGGTTCAGACGGTTTCGTAGACCACTTCGAGGCTGGCCTTGACGATTTGCTGCTTGCCGGTCATGTCCACTTCGGTGGCCGGCTCGAGCACCACGTCGCGGCCGACGGCCGAGGCGCTGAACAGGCTCAGCAATTCGTCTTGCGACAACGGCTTGGGCCGCTGCGGTGGGGCCTCGGCCACGTTGAGCGCCAGGCTCTCAAACAAGGGGCCCCAGTCGCCACCGGGCTTGCCGATGATTTCGTAGCTGGCGCTCTTGCGGCGAATGTCTTCGTTGGCAGGAATGGCCGCCAGCACCGGGATGCCAGCTTGATCGGCAAAGGCCGCTGCCTCGCCGGTGCCGTCGTCCTTGTTGATCACCACGCCGGCGACGCCCACGTTGCCGCCGAGCTTGCGGACGTACTCCACGGCCGAGCACACGTTGTTGGCCACATACAGTGACTGCAGGTCGTTGCTGGCCACCACAATCA
>JAXITB010000060.1:0-10410 GCA_034680305.1 Polaromonas sp.
CCGGGGTGTGGGTGGGGGACCGATTTCTGCTCGCAGCATGAGGCCGCCGCCCATACCCCGGAGCGCCTGCCAACGGCCTTGGCAAAGCACTGAGCCTTCTGCTGCCTCGGGGTTACGTTCGTATCCGGGAGGCGAGGAGAGACCCGAGTTAGGCCCGTTTGCGCATCCAAACAATGCAGCGCTGTGCCTGCAAAGACGGTACTGCCAGCGGTTCCACGTGAAACACTTCGACATCCGCCGGCAGGGCTGCGATTTCATCGGTGGGGACCTTGCCCTTCATGGCGAGCCAAACGCCGCCATGGGCCAGGGCTTGGCGAGAGCCGGCGACAAAGTCAGCCAGGGTGGCAAACGCACGGGAGGAGATGAGGTCAAAAGGCCCGGTGAGTGCCTCTACCCGCGCATGCAAGCCGGTCAGATTGCTCAGGCCCAGTTCGGCCGCCACCTGCCCGATGAATGCGGCCTTTTTGCTCACCGTGTCGACACAGGTGACCTGGAGCTGATCCGGGCAAGCGATGGCAAACACAGCGCCCGGCAGCCCGGCGCCGGAGCCCACATCGAGCAAACGGGCTGGCCCACCCGAGCCGGCGAGGTAACGCTGCAGGGGGCCAACCGCCGCCAAGCAGTCCAGCAGATGCTGGGTCAGCATCTGCGCCGGATCGCGCACGGCCGTCAGGTTGTAGACCTGGTTCCACTTGGCGATCAGCGCCAGATGCGCCAACAGTCGGGTGCGCTGAGCCTCGTCCAGGGGCAGGCCGAGCGTCGCCAGTCCGGCATCCAGGGCCGGGCGTAGAGACGGGGCGGTCATGCCTCGGCCTTCTCTCCGGCGTCAGGGTGGCGGTGTTTCCAGAGGCTTTTCTTCAGATGTACCAGAAGCAGGGAGATGGCCGCTGGTGTGACGCCAGAGATCCGAGAGGCCTGGCCGAGTGTGTCGGGGCGGTGTCGAGCCAGCTTTTGTCGCACCTCGATGCTCAGGGCCGAAACCTGCATGTAGTCCAGCTCGGCGGGCAGCTTGAGGTTTTCATAATGGGCTGCGCGTTCGACCTCGGTTTTCTGCAGGTCGATGTAGCCGGCGTACTTGGCCGAAATCTCGATCTGCTCGATGACCGCGGCGCGCCAATGCGGGTCCGCGCCTGGGCCCTGAAGTTCTGCATTGGCGTAAACGCCGCCGTCCATCGACATCAGCGCCTCGTAGCCGATGCCTGGGCGCTTGAGCAAGTCCAGCAGGCGGTATTCACGCTCGATGCCCTGGCCCAGCACCCGCTCGGCCTCGGCCGCCGGCAACTTGGCCGGGTGGGCCCACAACTGGCGAAGCCGCTCTGTTTCACGTGAAACCGCGTCGCGCTTGCGGTTGAAGGCGTCCCAACGGGCGTCGTCAATCAGCCCCATGCCTCTGGCGTCCTCGGTCAGGCGCAGGTCGGCGTTGTCCTCGCGCAGCATGAGTCGGTATTCGGCGCGGCTGGTGAACATGCGGTAGGGCTCGGTCACGCCCTTGGTGATCAGGTCGTCGACCAGCACACCCAGGTAAGCCTGGTCGCGCCGCGGCAGCCAGGGCGCCTGGCCTCGGCACTGCAGCGCCGCATTGATGCCGGCAAACAGGCCCTGCGCAGCCGCCTCTTCATAACCGGTGGTGCCGTTGATCTGGCCGGCAAAGAACAAGCCCTTCAAGTCGCGGGTCTCGAAGTTGGGCTTCAGACTACGGGGGTCGAAATAGTCGTATTCGATGGCATAGCCCGGTCTGAGAATGTGCGCGTTTTCCAGGCCGACCATGGAGCGAACCATCTCATACTGAATGTCAAAGGGCAGGCTGGTTGAAATGCCGTTGGGGTAGACCTCATGGGTGCTCAGACCCTCGGGCTCCAGAAAGATCTGGTGGCTGTCCTTGCCAGCAAAGCGGTTGATCTTGTCTTCCACGCTCGGGCAATAGCGCGGGCCCACCCCGTCGATCTTGCCGGTGAACATGGGGCTGCGGTCAAAGCCCGAACGGATGATCTCGTGGGTGCGCTCGTTGGTGTGCGTGACCCAGCAAGGCACCTGCTGCGGATGGGCGATGTCCTGGCCCATGAAGCTGAACACCGGCACCGTGTCGCCCTCGCCACCGTCCATGCCGTCGCCGGGCTGGCGAATGCATTTTGAAAAATCGATGGAGCGACCATCGAGGCGCGGCGGGGTGCCGGTTTTGAGCCGGCCTTGCGGCAGCTTGAGCTCCTTCAGGCGAGCGCTCAGCGACACCGCCGGGGGGTCGCCGGCCCGGCCGGCCGCGTAGTGGTTGAGCCCCACATGGATCTTGCCGTCGAGAAAAGTGCCGGCCGTCAAGACCACCGCACGACCACGAAAGCGAATGCCCACTTGCGTTACAGCCCCCACCACACGGTCGCCCTCAAGCATGAGGTCATCCACCGCCTGCTGAAACAGCCAAAGGCCGGGCTGGTTTTCCAGACGGCGGCGGATGGCGGCCTTGTAGAGCACGCGGTCGGCCTGGGCCCGTGTCGCGCGCACCGCAGGGCCCTTACTGGAATTGAGAATGCGGAACTGAATGCCACCCTCGTCGGTGGCCAGCGCCATGGCACCGCCCATGGCATCGACCTCCTTGACCAGATGCCCCTTGCCAATGCCGCCGATCGACGGGTTGCAGCTCATCTGGCCCAGGGTCTCAATGTTGTGGGTCAGCAACAAGGTCTTGCAGCCCATGCGGGCGGCCGCCAAGGCCGCTTCGGTGCCGGCATGGCCACCACCAACGACGATGACGTCAAACTCCTGCGGATGGGTGTATGCGAGCATGCTGAGGTCCTAGGGAAGACAGGGTCGGCCGGCGATCGGCCAGTCTCGGGCTTGACAGGCCAAGGCCCTTGAGCCGGCCAGCCTGGCTTAGGATGCCCGCTTCATCGCCGACCCGGAAAAGCGCGCATAGGCTGAGCCAGCCCATGCTGACGCCCGGGCACCGCCATGACCGATCGTCAAATTGTAAGGTCCGGCGCCCGGGCGGTGTCAGGCTGGCGTATCCCTGGCAGAGAACACTGCCGCATTCAAGACATCTCAAACGAGGAGAGACCCCATGAGCCGTGAAGTCGTTGTTGTCAGCGGAGTTCGTACCGCCATCGGAACCTTTGGAGGCAGCCTCAAGGACATCGCCCCCACAGACTTGGCCGCCCTGGTGGTGCGCGAGTCGCTGGCCCGCGCGCAGGTCGAGGGCAAGGACGTTGGCCATGTGGTCTTTGGCCACGTGGTCAACACCGAACCCAAGGACATGTACCTGTCGCGGGTGGCGGCCATCAACGGCGGTTGCGCCGAAGGCACGCCCGCCATGAACGTCAACCGCCTGTGCGGCTCGGGTCTGCAAGCCATTGTCTCTGCCAGCCAGGCCATCTTGCTGGGCGACTGCGATGTGGCCATTGGCGGCGGCGCAGAGAACATGAGCCGCGCCCCCTTTGCCAGCTTGAGCGCCCGCTGGGGCGCTCGCATGGGTGACACCAAGATGGTCGACATGATGATCGGTGCGCTGCACGACCCCTTCCATGGCATCCACATGGGCGTGACCGCCGAGAACGTCGCCGCCAAATACGGCATCACCCGCGAGATGCAGGACGCGCTGGCCCTGTCCAGTCACAACCGGGCCGAAAAAGCCACGCTGGCGGGCTACTTCAAAGACCAAATCGTGCCGGTGATGCTCAAGAGCAAAAAGGGCGAGGTGGCCTATGCCACCGACGAGCATTTCCGCACCGGCGCCACCGCCGAAGACTTTGCCAAGCTCAAGCCAGTGTTCCTCAAAGAAAACGGCTCCGTGACGGCCGGCAATGCCTCGGGCATTAATGACGCGGCGGCCGCGGTGGTCCTGATGGAAGCGGGCGCGGCCAAAGCGCGTGGCGCCAAGGCCATGGCGCGCCTGGTCGGCTACGCCCACACCGGCCTAGACCCGAAGTACATGGGGGTGGGCCCGATCTCGGCCACCCAACTGCTGCTCAAGAAAACCGGCCTGAAGGCCAGCGACCTCGATGTGATCGAGGCCAACGAGGCCTTTGCCGCCCAGGCCTGTGCGGTCACCCAAGAACTGGGGCTGGATCCGGCCAAGGTCAACCCCAACGGCTCGGGCATTTCGCTGGGGCACCCGATCGGCGCTACCGGCGCACTGATCACGGTCAAGGCCCTGCACGAGTTGCAGCGCGTCCAAGGCCGCTACGCGCTGGTAACCATGTGCATCGGCGGCGGCCAGGGCATTGCCGCCATCTTCGAGCGCCTGTAAGCCTACACCGCCCCTTGACCTTCGTCAGGGGGCGGCTGTCCGGCGGGCTGTATGCTTGAGGTTTTCACCCAGATACAGAGCCGCGCATGACCACCGAACTCGTTGCCGCCACATCACCCAGCCTGGTCTGGTCAGAAGAGCTGGAGCTCGGCCTGCCCGCGATCGACCAGACCCATGTGGAGTTTGTCGAGCTGCTGGCCGCCACCGAGCTGGCCGACGACGAGCAACTGATGGACAGGCTGCAGGCCCTGACCGACCACACCGTCGACCATTTCGGCCGTGAAGACCAATGGATGTCGGCCACCGCGTTTGCGCCGGTCAACTGCCACGGCATGCAACACCGGGTGGTGCTCCAGACCTTGGAGGAGCTGCTGCGGCGGGGCCGCGAAGAGGGCGATCTGGCGCTGGTGCGCAGCATCCTGCCCGAACTGGGCAAGTGGTTTGCCCAACACGCCCAGACCATGGATGCGGCGCTGGCCTGGCACCTTGACCAGGTAGGCTTTGACGAAACCACCGGCCAAATGAGTCGCCCGCCGTCGGCCGAAACGCCGGCAGAAAGCGGCTGCGGCAGCAGCAGCTGCGCCAGTTAGACGCGCTGCGGCACTCGGTCAGGATCAGACCGCTGGCGAGGCAAGGCTCAGCCACTGCGATGGGTAGATGCGCCCCTACTTACGAACCGCCGGCGCCTCGATGGGCAGGCCCTGCGCACGCCAGCCCAGGTACAGCGCCAACTGACGCATCGACAAATCGCCCCACGGTGGGAGCTCGGCCCGCACCCCGACCAGGCAGCTGCGCAGCCGCCGCTCCAGCGAGCCAACTTTTTGCCATTCCAGCCGATAAACCGGATAGGCATTGGGCTGCCCCTGACTGAGCGCGTCGGTATAAAAGCGACGGCCAAAATTTTGGTCATGGCATTGGGTGCAAGACAGGTTGAGCTGGCCGCGCCGCTGCATGAACAAACGCTCACCCTGCAAGACATGCGGCTGCGCCGCCCCGCTGACATCGACCCGTAAAGGCAGCCCGGCCGAAGCCTGCGTCACATACAGACTCAGGCCCAGCAGGTCCTCAGACTCGTGGGCCAGCTCAGGCCCCTGCTGATGGCTGTGCCGGCACTGCCGAATCCGATCTTCCAGGCTGAGCAGCTGCCCGCTCTTGCGGTCGACGGCCGGGTAGCGGGCGGCCACCCCGCGCATGCCCTCCTGCACCGCACCGTGGCACTGCTGGCAACTCTTGCCCGCGGGCCCGACCGGCTCAGCCCAGCGCTGCTCGCCGCGCTGCAGCCACAGCTGGGCTGGATTGCCAAACTCGTCGGCCTGCAAGGCACGCACATCGCTGCCCGCAAAACTCAAGCCCGAGCGCAGCTGCTCCAACGGCAGGACACGCTGCTGCGCCTGGGCCGGCCCGCCCAGGCCACACAGCACTGGCAGCATCCAAACCAGCCGCCACAGCCCACCACTGCCCATGGCCTTCAGCCCGGCGCGCGCGAGGAAGAGGGGCCTTGCACCCGCAACAGTTGGCGCAACTGCCCGCGCACGCCTTGGTCGTCGACCCAGCTGACCAGCAGCTCGCCCGTCTCGCCGGCGCGAAAGAAAAACTCAAAGAAAGGATTGCCAGAAATGCCGGAGGAGGGCTCGACGCGGAAGATTTGCCGACCGCCATACTCACAGACCAGCTCACGAATGACATTGCGCGGCACGGTCTTGCCAGACAGGTCTTGCAAATAACCGGTTTCCATCGGGTGGGCCACCAGCAAACGGGCGCGGACCAAATCCCCGTGATTGACCTGGGCGGGCAATTGCAGGCGGGCATTGCTCATGGCTCAGCTCCCGTCCACACAGGCTGACTCGGTCACGATGACATCGGCCTGGCGCCACCGAAAAGACCCGTCTGACAGACGCGCCAGCGCCACCACCTTCTGCGAGCCAGCCAACCTCAGTCGTGTGCTGACCTCGGCACGGCCCGACCACGGCCCCATATGAAAGAGGGCGATCTGGGTCACCGGATTGCGCTGAGCCAAGAGGTAAAGATGCGTCACATGGTCCTGCTCGGTCATGGGACTGTCGACCACCACCCGCGCCGGCACCAGCAGGCCGTTGTCGGCCAGCACCGGCACCTCCAGCGCCAACCCACCTTCACGCAGGGGCCGGCCCTGAACGATGGGGTCGAGCATCTGCGGCAGACTCAGCAAGGTGCCCGAGAACATGGCTTGTGCGCGCACCAAGCCACTGCCAGCCATGGCGCCGACCAGCAAGCCGCCGCACACCAGGCGCCGCTGCAGCACGGTCGCGCCGGTCGCATCCAGCCGAGCAGGCCGAGGACAAGAAGAAAAATCGCTCATGTCTACCAAGGTTAGCGCAGCGCCAATCAGCGCGCCACGGTCATCAAATAAGCCACGATGTCCTCCAGGCCTTGGGGGCTGAGCACCGGCCGGCCCTGGTAGGGCGCCGCCACGTCCTGCAAGCCCTCGGTGCTCAGGTAGGGGGGCATGATCGTATCGGGGTTAAACCGCCGGGCGTCAGCAATGCGACTGCGCAGCTGATCGACGCTGCTGCGCTGAGCGATGCCGGCCAACGAAGGGCCCAACTCACCGCCAGCAGGCAAGCCCGGCACCATGTGACACAGCACACAACCCGACTCATTGCGATTGGCCAGCAACTGCCGTCCACGCTCGACACTGGCGGCCACGCCGACAGCGCCTGGGGCGGCCGTCGCCGGCTGCGCCTGCGCTGCGGCGAGCGCCCAGGCCCAAGCCAGCGCCCCGAGGGGCGCGGCCCACCGCATCATGCCCGGGCCAAGCTCAGCCCGTGGTTCTTCAAGGGCAGAGAGCGGATGCGCTTGCCGGTCGCCGCTGCAATGGCATTGACCAGCGCGGGGGCCAGCGGCGCCTGCGCCGGCTCACCCACACCGCCCCAGAAGCCACCCGTGCAGGCAATGACCGCCTGCACCTTGGGCATTTCATTGAGCCGCATCATCCGGTAGTCATGGAAGTTGGACTGCTCGATGCGACCATCCTTGAGCGTCATCTCGCCCCAGAAGATCGCGCTCAGGCCATGCACCACGCTGCCCTGGATCTGGGCCTCGATGTTGTCTGGGTTGACCGCGTAACCGCAATCGATGCCCATGACCACCCGGTGAATCTTGACCTCGCCACGCGCATTGACCGACACCTCGCAGACGCAAGCCGTGTAGCTGCCATAACCTTCCGTCTCTGCGATGCCGCGGAAAACGCCAGCCGGCAGCGGCTTGCCCCAGTCGGCCGCCTTGGCCACCGCTTCCAAAATGGCGCGGTCTTTGGGGTGCTTGCCGCCGAGCATGCTCTGGCGGAAGGCCAAGGGGTCCTTGCCGGCGGCAGCCGCCATTTCATCAATGAAGCATTCGCGCATGTACGGGTTCTGCGAATGCCCCACGGTGCGCCAGAAGCCCACCGGCACATTGGTGTTGCGCTGCGCGTAATCGACCAAGCTGTTCGGAATGTCGTACGGGTGGTCGTTGAAGCTGGCCACCGCCTGGCCGTCCACCCCCTTGGGCAGCGGCAGACGCAGCAAGGTCGCCAGAATGGACGGGGCCGAGACCCGGATGTGCAAGGCATCGACCGTGCCTTGTGCGTTGAGCGCGCCCTTAAAGCGCACCAGGCTGGCCGGACGGTACAGGTCGTGCTGCATGTCCTCTTCCCGGCTCCAGACCATCTTGACCGCCTTGCCCGGCATTTCCTTGGCGATCATCACCGCCTGGCGGGTGAAGTCCTGCGGGCTCTTGCGGCCCAGGCCGCCACCGAGCTGCATCGGGTGCACCAGCACCTTGGACTGATCGATGCCGGCCGTGCGCGCTGCCGTGGCCAGCGTGGCCTCGGGGTTTTGGGTGGAGGTCCAGATCTCGAGCTTGTCGGGCTGCAACCAGGCGGTGCAAACCATGGGCTCCATGGTGGCATGGGCCAGGTAGGGGGTGTAGTACTCGGCCTCGATGACCTTGCCGGCCTTGCCCAGCGCCTCGACGGTATTGCCGTCATTGCGGGCCACCGCCAGCTCGGGCTGATCGAAGCCGCCCTTGAAGTGCTCCATGATCGAGGCCGTGGTGAGTTGACCGTGCGGTCCCACGTCCCAGTCGACCGCGACCTCGCGCAGCGCTTCCTTGGCGCGCCAGTAGTTGTCGGCCACCACCGCCACGAACTCACCCAGATTGAGCACCTTGACGATGCCACGGCGGTTTTGCACCTTGGAGGCGTCCATGGTGCGCACCTTGCCGTTGAACACCGGGCAGGCCGCCACCGCGGCGTGCAGCATGCCGGGCACCTGGGCGTCAATGCCATAACGGATGCGGCCAGTGACGATGTCCGGAATGTCCACCCGGGGCAAGGGCTTGCCCACGATGGTCCAGGTCTTGGGGTCTTTGAGCTGAACCTCCTTGGGCGGTTCCATCTTGGCGGCGGCCTCGGCCAGCTTGCCGTAGGTAAGCGAACGCTTACTGGCCGTATGGGTCACACGGCCCTTGGACGTGGTGCACTCGCCGGCAGGCACGCCCCACTGCTGGGCCGCCGTTGCCACGAGCATGTGCCGGGCTGTGGCACCGGCCTTGCGCAGGTACTCCTGCGACTGGCGAATGGTGCGACTGCCGACGGTGGCCATGTCGCCATAGGCGCGTTTGGAAGCCAGGTTCTCGTGAGCCGGCACATATTCAATGCGCACCCGGCTCCAATCGGCGTCGAGCTCCTCGGCCACCAGCATCGGCGCCGAGGTCCGGCTGCCCTGGCCCATTTCGGTGCGGGCGTAACGAATCACCACAGTCTCATCAGGCCGCACCTCGACCCAAGCGTTCAAGCGGGGGGTGTTGGCCGCGTCGGTTCGTCCGGGCAGATAGAAGGCCAGGCTCAAGCCAGCGACCGCCGATGCCGAGGACTGCAGGAAAAAGCGCCGATCCGGGCGCTGCACGGTTTTGCGATCGGTTTTCATGCGCGCACCCCCTTGGCAGCCACCGCGTGGATGGCCTTGCGAATGCGGGCGTAACTGCCGCAGCGGCAGATGTTGGTCATGGCCGCATCGATGTCCTGGTCGGTGGGCTTGGGCTTTTTCTTAAGCAAGGCCACGGCCGCCAGAATCTGGCCGCCCTGGCAGTAACCGCACTGCGGCACCTGATGATCGATCCAGGCCTGCTGCACCGGATGGAGCCTGCCTTTGTTGGCCAGGCCCTCGATGGTGATGACCTTCTGCCCGCTGGCGGCCGACACCGGATAGGAGCAAGAGCGTACAGGCTCGCCATTGAGCAGCACGGTGCAGGAGCCGCACTGGGCGATGCCACAGCCGAACTTGGGCCCTTTTTCGTCAAGCTCGTCGCGCAGGGCCCACAACAGGGGCATTTCGGGCTCGACATCGAGCTCCCGCACCTTTCCATTGACATCCAGCTTCATGGTCTACGCTCCTTAATTGAACGAAAACTGCATGATGGCGCATCTGGACACTTAGAGTTATCAGGGTTTTCCGGCAGAAGGCCGGCGGCGACCGAACGGCGAGTTCTGGGACCAGGGCTCAGGCCAGCCACAAACGGGCGGTCAACTCGATCACCCGGGCAGCGTGTTCACGCATGCCGGCAACCTGAGGGCCACCGACGCGGGCGCGCAGGCGGTGCAGCAACACCAGCTCGGCCGCGCAAGCACGGGCGCGCAAACGCTGGGCCGTGCCCGGAGGGCTGGATGCCTGGCCCCAGGGGCCAGCAATGGATGGCGCGGGCGCGCGGCCCGGTGAAGCGGGCGGCCAGCCTGCGGCAGGCCGCGCCAGCGCAGCTGCTTGTAAATAGCCCATGATTTGTCTCCTGTCGGGTGGGTCTGACGCAGCCCTTGACGGACGCGCCTTCAAGATCCGGGCTGGCGTGACCCCCTCACAGAGTGACAGCGTCCCGGATCGAAGACTGAGATGCTAGTGGGCCGACCGGTGCGGGCCGCCCAGCCAGCGCGCCGCCGCCGTGTAGGACGGCACCCTGGAGCTGATCCGGGCAGGCCCTCAGCGACGGCCTGGCCGCCAGCGCTTGAGCCACAACGCATTGCTCATCACGCTGATGCTCGACAAGGCCATGGCCGCGCCTGCCAACATGGGGCTGAGGTAGCCCATGGCCGCCAAGGGAATGCCAGCCACGTTGTAGGCAAAGGCCCAGAACAGGTTCTGGCGGATCTTGAGCACCGTGCG
>JAXITB010000061.1:0-10360 GCA_034680305.1 Polaromonas sp.
CGGTCGTAGCCAAAGTCCACATTCTCAAAGCGCACATCGACCTGGCCAGCGGGCAGTTTCAGCGCCGCGGCTCCTGGTGCGTCGGCCACTTCGCGCTCTTTCTCAAGCAGGCGAAACATCTTGTCAAGATCGGTCAGGCTCTGCTTGATCTCGCGATAGATCACACCCAGAAAACCCAGGGGAATGTAGAGCTGGATCATGAAGGCATTGACCATGACCAGATCGCCCAGGCTCATGCGTCCGTCAATCACGCCCTGGGTGGCCCGCCAGAGCATGACCACCAGGGCCAGCGCAATGATGAGTTGCTGGCCGGTGTTGAGCAGGCTGAGCGTGGCCTGGCTCTTGATGGCCGCTCGCCGATACCGCTCCAGACTCTCGTCATAGCGCCGCGCTTCAAAGGACTCGTTGTTGAAATACTTGACCGTCTCGTAGTTGAGCAGCGAATCAATGGCGCGGCTGTGGGCCGATGAGTCCAGCTCGTTCATCTGCCGCCTGAACTGGGTGCGCCACTCGGTCACCGTGACGGTAAAGGCGATGTAGAACACCAGCGCAATGATGGTGATGCCAGCAAACCAGACGTCAAACTTGACGGCCAGCAGAGTCAGCACCAGCGTGACCTCGATCAGGGTGGGCACGATGCTGTAGAGCGAATACGAGATCAGAGAGTGAACAGCCCGGGTGCCTCGCTCGATGTCGCGGGTCATGCCTCCGGTTTGGCGCTCAAGGTGAAACCGCAGACTCAATGCATGCAGATGGTTGAAGACCTCCAGCGAAATCCGCCGAGCTGCGCCTTCGGTCGCCTTGGAAAACACCAGCTCGCGCAGTTCGGTGAACAGCGAGGTCGACAACCTGAGCAGTCCGTAGGCCAGCAGCAGCCCCACCGGCACCACCAGCAAGGCGGCGGCCTCGCGCGTGGCTGGATTCATGCTATCGACCAGGTCTTTGAGCAGGAGGGGAACGCCCACATTGGCCAGCTTGGCGCCGACCATGAAGGCCAGCGCGGCCATTACGCGCCATTTGTAGGCCCACAGGTAGGGAAACAGGCGACGCAGGGTGCTCCAGTCAGAACGGGGCGTGGCGCCCGCTGCGGCGGGTGCCGTGCTGGAATGAGGCTCGGGGGAGGCGGCTCGATGGCGCATGAATAAGACCTTGAATGACAATACAGACGGGCCAGGTACTTCCAACCCCGGTCTGCCGCCACACCCAAGGATTGTGCCCATGTCGCCCACACCGCCCTCGACCGCCCCCGCCCCTGTGCCCGAGCCGCAGCGCTTTGCGCCGCCGAGTCAGGGCGAATTGGTGATGAAGGTCATTCCCATGCCCAGCGATGTCAATGCCAATGGCGACATCTTTGGTGGCTGGGTCATGGCCCAGGTCGATCTGGCCGGCTCGGTACTGCCAGCGCGCCATGTCAAGGGCCGCATGGCCACCGTGGCGGTCAATGAGTTCATCTTCAAGCAGCCGGTGCGGGTGGGCGACATCCTGTCGTTTTACGCCACGGTCCAGCGCATCGGCCGCACCTCGATGACCGTCCAGGTCGAGGTCTACGCCGAGCGCTATGACGCACAGGGCCACTACATGAAGGTGACCGAAGCCAGCCTGACCTATGTGGCCATCGACGATCAAGGCAGACCCCGGCCGATCCCGCGCTGATGACTCAGGTCACATGAGCCGCTGCGTCTGATTAAAGGCACCATCGCCGCGAGGGCGCGGCCACCACCCGAGGTAGGCGCCACAGGGACAAGGGCGTCACCCACACAACAAAACTCAGAGGGCCCACCGCGAGCCGGTGGCTTATGGCAGGCAAGCCCCAGGGTGTCAGGTCGCGCTCAGCGCCACTCGGGCGCGGGTTCACGCCCCATGAGAGTAGCCACGGCCTGCTCGGCTTGAAGGCGGCCGTCGAGCAAAGCCACCACGGCTTGCGAGATCGGCATGTCAACGCCCAGAGCGTGGGCGCGCTGGACCACGGTGCGGGCACAGTACACCCCCTCGGCCACATGGCCGAGCGAAGCCAGGGTCTGCTCTAGGTCAAGCCCCTGGGCCAGGCGCAAGCCAACCTGCCGATTGCGGCTGAGATCGCCGGTGGCGGTCAGCACCAAGTCGCCCAGGCCAGACAGGCCGGTGAAGGTGTCGGCCTGCGCGCCCAGCGCCACGCCCAGCCGGGTGATTTCCGCCAAACCACGGGTGATCAGGGCCGCACGGGCATTGAGTCCGAGCGCCAACCCATCACAAAAGCCGGTCGCGATGGCCAGCACATTCTTGACCGCACCGCCCACTTCTGCGCCCACCAGATCGTCGTTGGCATAAACCCGCAAGGTGGGCCCATGAAACGCATCGACCAGGCGGCTACGCACCACCTCGTGGTGGCTGGCTGCCACCAAGGCCGTGGGGCGACCCAAGGCCACCTCGCGCGCAAAACTGGGCCCGCTGAGCACACCGCACTGCAGATCCGGCGCCACCTGGGACTGGATTTCATGGACCATCAGGCCGAGCGCCTGGTCATTGCCTTGTGGGCTTTCAAAACCCTTGGACAGCCAGGCCAGCGGCACACGCATCTGAGCCAACTCGCTCAAGAGGCCGCGCACCGCCGCCACCGGACACGCCAGCACCAGTAAGTCCTGGTCAGCCACCGCCGCCTGCAAGGGACCACCGACAAACCGCAGGCTCGCCGGCAGCGGGATTTCGGGCAAATAACGGGCGTTGATGCGCTGCGACTGCAGCGCCTGCTGCTGGGCCAGATCACGCGCCCAGAGGCTGACTTCATGCCGGCCCTGGGCCGCCGCATTGGCCGCCAGGGCGGTGCCCCAGGCGCCTGCACCAAGGATGATGAGCTTCATGGCTGGGCTGTTGCTGCGGCGACGCTAGCGCGCAGGCCAAGCACTCAGGCCGTCTGGGTGCCGGCCTGCGCCTGCTCCAACTGCTGCTGATAGAGCATCTGGAAGTTGATCTCGGCCAGGTGCACGGGCGGAAAGCCAGCGCGCTGAACCACATCGGCCACATTGCCGCGCAGGTAGGGGTAGATGATCTGCGGGCAGGCCATGCCCAGCACCTGACCCATTTGCTCGGCAGGCAGGTTGCGAATTTCAAAAATGCCAGCCTGCTTGGCCTCGATCAGGAAGACGGTCTTGTCCTCGATCTTGGTGTGCACAGTGGCCGTGACGGTGGCCTCGAAAACGCCCTCGGCCACCTGCTCGGAGCCGACGGCCAACTGGATGTCCACCTGTGGCTGCACCTGCTCGAGCAAGATGGCCGGCGAATTGGGTTGCTCGAGCGACACGTCCTTGAGGTAGATGCGCTGAATCTGAAAAACGGGATCGGCTTGCGTGTCGGCCATGGACAGTCCTGAAAGGTTAAGAGGTGACGCTGGCCCGCAGACCAGCAAAGCTGCGGATTATGTCAGGGCCAGGGCATCAACACATGGGAGTCTCTGGCCAGCTGACACCAGCCGACCTGCACCCGCTCAGGCCGGGGCCTGGCCCTCTTGCAACAAGGGCAGCAAACCGCCGCGCGCGTCCAGGGCCATGAGGTCGTCACAGCCACCGACATGGGTCTGCCCGATGAAGATCTGCGGCACGGTGCGCCGGCCGGTCAGGGACATCATCTTCTCGCGCTCTCCCGGCAGCAGGTCGATGCGCACTTCCTCCACCTGCTCGACGCCGCGACGCTTGAGCAGCTGCTTGGCCTGCAGGCAATAGGGGCAGACGGCGGTGGTATACATCTTGACGGCTTGCATGAACAACTCCACTGAGGCAACGAGAGCGCGAGCTTGCCACAAGGCCGGCCATCGCGTGCAGGCCGATGGCATCCCCGCAGCCCGATCAGGCTTTTTCGACGGGCAAGCTCGCGTCGCGCCAGCCCTTGAGACCACCGGCGATCGACTGCGCCTGCTCAAAGCCGAGTTTTTTGGCCACGCCGACGGCACGCGCCGCGCGCGCGCCCACCGGGCAGACCATGATGACCGGGGTAGCCTTATTCTTAACCAAGCTCGGCAATTTATCTTCTAGTTGCCCAAAGGGCACGTTTTTGGCACCGATCACATGGCCGGCAGCAAATTCGTGGGGTTCGCCCACGTCGATGACCACCGCTTTTTCGCGGTTGATGCGCTGAACCGCATCGGCAGGGCTGAGGCTGCCGGCGCGCGCACCGCCGGCCAACACAGGCCACAGCAGCAAGGCGCCAGAGCTCAGGGCCACCGAAATCAGCATCCAGTTGTCGAGCAGGAATTTCACGAAGATCCTTTGGTTGGGCTGGGAAGGCACTCAAAGCTTTCCCCTGGGCAGCAAACCAGAGATTCTAAAATGAGCCCATCATCCCTGCCGGCCCCGGCCTTGATTCGGGCCACTCACAGGGGCCACACCCAATCCTCATGACCTTGCCCATGTACAAACTTGTGCTCATTCGCCACGGCGAATCCACCTGGAATCTGGAAAACCGCTTCACCGGCTGGACCGATGTGGATCTGACCCCCATCGGGCGGCAGCAGGCCATCGACGCTGGCCGCCTGCTCAAGGCCGAGGGCTACGATTTCGATCTGGCCTACACCAGTGTGCTCAAGCGGGCCACCCGCACGCTCTGGCATGTGCTCGACGAAATGGACCGCACCTGGCTGCCGGTGGCGCACAGCTGGCGGCTCAATGAGCGTCATTACGGCGCCTTGCAAGGGCTGAACAAGGCCGACATGGCAAAACAATACGGCGACGAGCAGGTGCTGGTCTGGCGGCGCAGCTACGACACCCCGCCGCCGGCGCTGAGCGCGGACGACCCACGCTGCGAACGCGGCGACCGGCGCTATGCCCGCCTGGAGGCCGGTCAGGTACCACTGACCGAATGCCTCAAAGACACGGTCGCCCGCGTCATTCCTTTCTGGAACGAAGCCATGGCCCCGGCCATCAAGAGCGGCAAGCGGGTGGTGGTTGCGGCGCACGGCAACTCGATCCGCGCCCTCATCAAGTACCTGGACGGTATTTCCGACAGCGACATCGTCGGGCTGAACATCCCCAACGGCATTCCGCTGGTCTACGAGCTCGACGCGCAGCTGCGCCCACTGAGTCGCAACTATCTGGGCGATGCCCAGGCGGCGGCCCAGGCCGCTGCGGCGGTGGCGGCGCAGGGCCAGGGACGGTAAAAACAGCCTTCGCACGGATCCGGCCCAAACAGGCCTACACACCGTTGCAGATCTCGCTGGGCCGATACACGGGCTCATCGGCACGGGTGTATATTGCTGAACACTTTCTGTGCAAGGGCCACACCACCTGGTGGCTGGCCGGACACAGACATCCCTGATGAGGTCGGTATGGGTCAAAAACTCAAGATAGCAGGCTGGATCAGCCTGGGCGCCATGGCAGGCGCCCTGACCACGGTACAACTGCAGGCCGTGGCGCGCAACAATTTCTCGCCTTTGCCGCTGGAGGAACTGCAGCAGCTGGCGGCGGTCTTCAGCATGGTCAAGAGCGACTATGTCGAGCCGGTCGACGACAAAAAACTCATCTCCGAAGCCATCTCAGGCATGGTGGCCAGCCTCGACCCGCACTCGGCTTATTTCGATAAAAAGACCTTCAAGGAGTTCCGCGAAGGCACCACCGGCCGCTTTGTCGGGGTGGGCATCGAAATCAGTCAGGAAGAAGGTCTGGTCAAGGTGGTCTCCCCCATCGAAGGCTCGCCGGCCGACCGCGCGGGCCTCAAGCCCAACGACCTGATCACCAAAATTGATGACACCTTTGTCAAAGGCCTGTCACTCAACGACGCGGTCAAACGCATGCGCGGCGAGCCCAACACCCGGGTGACCCTGACCATCTTCCGCAAAGACGAGGGCCGCACCTTCCCGGTGACCATCACCCGCGAGGAAATCCGTACCCAGTCGGTGCGGGCCAAGGTGATCGAGCCGGGCTACGCCTGGCTGCGGGTCTCGCAGTTTCAGGAGCGCACCGTCGAAGACTTTGTCAGTCGCCTGGAAACGATTTACAAACAGGAGCCCGAACTCAAGGGCCTGGTGCTGGACCTGCGCAACGACCCCGGCGGCCTGCTCGATGCAGCGGTGGCCATCTCGGCCGCATTCCTGCCCGAAAACGTGACGGTGGTCTCGACCAACGGGCAACTGGCTGAGAGCAAGTACACCTACAAGGCTTCGCCTCAGTATTACGTGCGCCGCGGCGCCGACCCGCTCAAGCGTTTGCCGGCCGCCCTCAAGAACGTGCCGCTGGTGGTGCTGGTCAACGAAGGCTCGGCTTCGGCCAGCGAGATCGTGGCCGGCGCCCTGCAAGACCACAAGCGGGCCACCATCATGGGCAGCCAGACCTTTGGCAAGGGCTCGGTACAGACCGTGCGTCCGCTGGGCCCCGACACCGGCCTGAAGATCACCACGGCGCGCTACTTCACCCCCAATGGTCGCTCGATCCAGGCCAAGGGCATCATGCCCGACGTGATGATTGACGAGACCGCCGAAGGCAGCCCGTTTGCCATCTTGCGCGCCAGAGAAGCAGACCTCGAGAAACACCTGTCCGGCACGGGCGCGCCAGAAACCAAGGATCCGGCCCGCGAGAAAGCCCGTGAAGAAGCACTTAAGAAACTGGAGGAGGCTTCGCGTCGACCCGCCGATCAACGCCGGCCGCCCGAATTCGGCAGTGACAAGGACTTTCAGCTGAACCAGGCGCTCAATCAACTCAAAGGACGGCCGGTGCTGGTGAGCAAGACCCAGACGGCCCGCCCCGAGGCGAAGAAAGACAACTGAGCTTGCACGCAACGCCGGCTGCAGCCGGCGTGGGCTGGGCCCCATGAACGACGATCAACTGCTGCGCTATTCGCGCCACATCCTGCTCGACGATCTGGGGGTGCAAGGCCAGGAGCGACTTCTCGGCGCGCACGCGCTGATCATCGGTGCCGGCGGCTTGGGCTCGCCGGCCGGGCTCTACCTGGGCAGCGCGGGTGTGGGGCACATCACCTTGGTCGACCATGACCGGGTCGATGCCACCAACTTGCAAAGGCAAATCGCCCACCGGCTCGATCGCATCGATCACTTCAAGGCCGAGTCGCTGGCCCAGTCCATCCGCGAGATCAATCCCGATGTGCAGCTGCGCTGCGTGACCGAACGCGCAGATCCGGCCCTGCTGGCTGAGCTGGTGCCGCAGGCCAGCGTGGTGCTGGACTGCACCGACAACTTTGCCACCCGACAGGCCATTAACCGGGCCTGTGTGCAGCACCGGGTGCCCCTGGTGTCGGGGGCGGCCATCGGCTTTGACGCGCAGGTCAGCGTGTATGACCTCAGGCAGGCTGATTGCCCCTGCTACGCCTGTCTGTTCCCGCCGCATGCCCCGCCCGAGGAGGTGCGTTGCGCCACCATGGGCGTGTTCGCACCGCTGGTGGGCATTGTGGGCAGTATTCAGGCGGCCGAAGCCATCAAGCTGATCACGCAGGTCGGTCAGTCGCTGGCCGGACGGCTCTTGATGCTCGACGCCCGCCGCATGCAGTGCAGCGAGATCGCAATGCAGCGTGATGCCCAATGCAGCGTCTGCGGTTCGTAGCCGGCAACACACACGCCCGGCTCAATGCCGACGAAGTTCTGCTGCTGCGCTAGCTCTCGCAGACCGAGTCATGGGCGCACCCTATCCCGGCCCTCAATCGATGAGCTTGTTTTTCAGCGCGTAGTAAGTCAGGTCGCTGTTGGAGTTCAAACTCATCTTCTCCATCACGCGGGTGCGGTAGGTGCTGACCGTCTTGAC
This sequence comes from Polaromonas sp., assembly GCA_034680305.1. Lineage (GTDB taxonomy): Bacteria > Pseudomonadota > Gammaproteobacteria > Burkholderiales > Burkholderiaceae_C > Polaromonas. The sequence goes on from JAXITB010000061.1 coordinate 7,716, forward strand.
GCTCAGTGACAGGGATTTGGCAATGTCCCCGGCCGTCTCGCCCTTGGCCAGCTTGAGAAAGACCTGAAACTCGCGCTCGGACAACTGCTCGTGCGTGGCCACATCGGCCGGTCGATTGAGCTGCTGGGCCAACAACTCGGCCACGCTGGGCGTGATGTAGCGCTTGCCCAGCGAAATCACACGGATGGCCTTGACGATCTCGGCCGGGTCACACTCCTTGTTGAGGTAGCCACTGGCACCCTGTCGAATCAGATTGACCGCATAGTGCTCCTCCGGGTAACCGCTGAGGATGAGGATGCCCACATCGGGCGCCTTGGCCCGGATCATGGCCAGTGCATCGATGCCGCTTTGCCCTGGCATGGACAGGTCCATCAGCAGCACGTCAAGTTCGGCCTTGCGCACCAGATCGATGGCCTCGCGGCCTGTGGCGGCCTCACCCACCACCCGCAAATCCACCTGGTCTGCAAAGAACTGCTTGAGTCCCGATCGCACGATGGCATGGTCGTCCACGATGCCGATTTTGATCATTTCCCCACCTTCATGATTGAGCGCCTACTGAAACGAATGGATCCGGGAAAGCCCATCAGTTGTTTTAATTTCTTTGCTTTCTCTCGATTGACGATTATTGACATATTCGTGGCTGTTTATACAGCTCGACCGTGAATCGAGCCAGGTCTTTGCGTCACGCCTGATCGAGGCCGGTTCAGACCTACCTTCGAACGCGACGGCTACCGACAGCACCCGGCCCCTCGCACCGATGCCCAGACAGATCCTGGCCAGCGATGCTTGAAACTGACCCGATGCCGAAAGCCCACATGCTCCATCCGATCTACGCCACCTTGCTGCACCGCCCCGATCTGGTGGCCGACCACCTGCTGGCCTATGCCGACTTGCTGCAGTTGCAATCACAGGATTTACGCAAAGCGCTCAGGGACCGCGGCCTGGCCTGTCTGGTCGCGGTCATGGGCGCAACGCTGTCGCTGGTGTTTGCAGGCACCGCGCTGATGCTGGCCCTGCTGCTCGATCGATTCCACCCCGCACTGATCATGCTGCCCGCCGGCTTTGCCTTGCTCGCACTCGTTGCCGGCCTGCTGGCGCGTCGCCGCTTATCGACGCCAGCCTTCACGCAGATCAAAGCCCAGTGGGAGCAAGATCTGCAAGCGCTGCGCGCGCTGGGCTGAACGCAATCGAGCACGTTCAACAGCTGCTACTAGGTCAAACCCATGAACGATTCAAGCGCCGAGTTGCGCCAGATCCAGGCGCGCCTGGCCCGTACCCGGTTGGCGCTGGTGACCCAGATGCGCCGTCATGCCCCAGCCTCACGGGATGGCAGCAACAGGGACCCCACCGACACCGATGGAGGCTCCGGGCTGGCCTCGGTGCTGCGTCGTTGGTGGCATGAGCACCCGGTGCGGCTGGCCCTGGACGTGGGCACACCGGTTCTACAGACCATTGCGCGGGCGTATCCCCTGCCCATCATGGCCGTTTGCGTCGCCGTCGGCGCAGCGGTGGTGTGGCTGCGCCCCTGGCGCCTGCTGCCGCTGTCGGCCCTGCTCATGGCCACCGCCCGATCGATGCCGCTGGGCGATCTGCTGGCTGCATGGCGAGTCCAGGCCGAACGCTCGGCGGCCCGACCGGGGCATGAAGACGAAATCAACCGGCAAAGCCAAGCGCCTGACTGAGCACCGGTCAAGCCCGGCCCGTCCGAGGCCTGCCAACTCAGGGCGCGGTCTTGCAACTGCCGTGCCGCTGCCTGAAGCGATGCGGTGGCTCGGGATTGGGCTGGGCGAACAGGCCCAGGCCTGCGGCGCGCGCGATCTGCTGCTCGCGGGCATAGGGACCGAGGTCGCGGCCAAAGCGGTAGGACCAAGCCATGCCCCGCTCGACCATGGCGCGCGCCACATCCTGACCCTGCCAATACACCGTGGCCAGTTCCCGCCCGTAGCTGTCCGTTTGCGTTCTCGAAAACGTCACGGGCTGGTCCTGCACCAGGGCCTGCAAGGCCTGCCGGGCGGCCTGGCCGCCTTCCTGGCAGATTTCGGGCGCATCGATGCCCAGAAGACGCACCGGCACGGAGGGCGCGTGATCGCTCAGACGGACATACACCGTGTCGCCATCAGCCACATAGGTGACGGTGCCGCTCGACAGAGTCTGCGAGCGAGCGGCCAGCGGCGCGAGGGCCAGACACACCAGCACCGCCCATCTGGCTGCTGGCCTGGGTGGGTACCCGGCGGCCAATGAGCGGCGCAGCCAGGCAGCGGCACCGAAACCAGAGACGGTCAAAGCCACCTGCTCTGCCCTCAGGCACTGAGGATCCAGCCCTCGAGCGGATCGAGGTCGCTGGGCAAACCATGGCAAGGGTGACCCTGCTCATGCTGCGCTTGCGCCCAGGCGGCCTGCATCAGGCACAGCACCGCATCCAAGCTGTCGCCGCTGGCGTCATCAACCAGGGCATCTCGCTGGGCATGGCTGATCTTCAGGCGCAAGCCCAGGCGGGTCTGCCCGTTTTCAGCGGCGGTGATCAGGTCTTTGCGCGCAATGAGTCTTTCGGGCGTTTGCTTGGCCTTGTCATCGCTCTTGTAGCTGCGCCGCTCGCCACCTGGGCCGAGCAACTCACGCGCCAGCAAGCCGGGGTAGGCCTCCAG
>JAXITB010000062.1:0-10038 GCA_034680305.1 Polaromonas sp.
AATGGCCGAGAAACCGGTCTCGCTGGGCATCGCCTCCAGCGCCCAGGGGCCCACCCTGGGCTCGTCGGCGCCACCCAGCCATCCTCGGTTTTCGCCCATTTCGCTGCGACGCCTTCTGCCGCCCAGACTCCTGGGCCGCGGGGCCAGCGTTCTTCTTGAGTGGTCAAGGGCTGCATCTGATTGACAATCGGCGCATGGCCGACAGCGTCTATTCCATTGATGAGCGTGAGTTGCAGATCTCGGCCATCCGCGCCCAGGGGGCCGGCGGCCAGAACGTCAACAAGGTGTCCTCGGCCATTCACCTGCGCTTTGACATCGGCGCCTCTTCCCTGCCCGAGGCCGTTAAGGCGCGTTTGTTGGCCAGTGGCGACGGTCGCATTTCTCAGGACGGTGTGCTGGTGCTCAAGGCCCAACAGCACAGAACACAGGTGCAAAACCGACTGGCGGCGATCGCACGACTGCAGGCCATCGTCGACGCCTGCTCACAAGCGCCCAAGCCCAGGCGGGCCACCCGACCGACGGCCGCCTCCCGCCTGCGGCGTCTGGCGGGCAAAGCCGAACGCGCACAGGTCAAGCAGCAGCGCGGCAGGGTGCAAGACGTCTGACTCAAGCTTGACCATGGCGCCAGCGCAGCCCTTGATTTGCGGATATCCACCACCCTCATGACGGCCACAACCGACTCTCCCGCAGCCAGCGAGCCGCCCGCGCCAGTCAGGCAGGTGTTGGCCGGTAGCCGGCGCGTGCTCACGCCCTGCGGGGCGCACCACCTGGTGTGGCATGCATGGGGGGCGGCCGGAGGGCCGCATCCGCCCCTGGTGCTGCTGCACGGCGGCAGTGGCAGTTGGACGCATTGGTTGCACAACATCGGGCCCTTGGTAGACAGTGGGCGCTGGGTGCTGGCCCCTGATTTGCCCGGTTTTGGTGATTCGGCTTTGCCGCTGGCGGGCAAAGACGCTGACGCCATGCCCGAGCCGCTGGAGCAGGGCTTGCAAGCGCTGGTGGGCGACCAGGCTTGCGAGGTGCTGGGTTTTTCATTTGGGGGGATGGTTGCGGGCTTGTGGAGCCAGGCTTTCGACAAGCGCTTTTCACGCCTGGTGCTGGTCGGCCCGCCCGGGCTAGGTCGGCCGGCCATCGAGCCCATTCGGCCCAAGGCCTGGCGCCATCTCAGCGATGCCGCGCATCGCCTGCGGGTGCACACCCACAACCTGCGCGAGTTGATGCTTGCCCAGGAGGCTTCCTTGACCCCGCTGGCCTGCCAGTTGCAGCAGATCAATGCCGAGCGGGACCGCCTGCCGCACCGCCGACTGTCCCGCACCGATGTGTTGGCCCGCGCCCTGCAGCAGGTTCAGGTTCCCGTTCACCTGATTTACGGCGAGCATGACCGCTATTACCTGAGGCAGACGGCAGACATTGAGATGGTGATGCGTAGCTGCCCGGGCTTTGTGCGCATGAGCGCTGTGCCCGATGCCGGCCACTGGGTGCAGTTTGAGCGTCCAGCCGCCTTTCACGCGGCTTTGTCCGAGGCGCTGGGCACGCGCATCGGTGCCTGACAATACGCACCATGTCGTCGAATTGGTATTTGGTGCACAGCAAGCCTCGGCAGGAGAAGGTGGCCTTGGAGAACTTGGAACGCCAGGCCTACCCCTGTTATCTGCCCCTGCTTGCGGTTGAGAAAATCCGCCGAGGCCGGCTCACCGTGGTCGAAGAGCCCTTGTTCGCTCGCTATTTGTTTGTGCAGCTCGACACCGACAGCCAGGGCCGCAGTTGGGCGCCGATTCATTCCACCCGCGGGGTTGCCAGGCTGGTGCGTTTTGGCACCGAGCCTGCCCGCGTTGACGACAGCCTGATTGCCCTGCTGCGCGAGCAGACCGCCCAGGCCGGCCTGGCCCAGCGGCTGTTTGAGCCCGGCCAGAGGGTGCAAGTGACCGACGGACCATTTGCCGGGGTGGAAGGCGTTTTTCAGCTCAATGATGGTGAGGCCCGAGCCATGGTGCTCATTGAGTTGCTCAGCCGTCAGGTCAGTTTGCCGGTTCATCCGGCTGCCTTGCGACCGCTGCCGTGAGACGCCAGCAACTGGCCCGGCCTGAGGGGCTGGCCTGTCGAGAGTGCAGCCGGTGCCGACTCATCCATGAGAGGCGCCTGCGCTGCTGAGCTTGCGTGGCCCGTAAAATGCGCGAGCGCTTTGAGCGTGGCGACCTTTATCGTCGCTTCAATTTATCGGCCTTAGTGTCAGCTGCCGCCGACAGCTCTTCGATCCGTTCCCCCTACCCAATGAACCACCCTGATAAGTCTTTTCATCGCACCACATCCCAAGAGGGCCTGACCGTGGCCTTGGTCGATGCCCGCTACCTGCGCTGGCTGACCCGCCAGGAAGAAGGCGATGCGCAGCCCGCCGGCCCGTTGGCCCGCGATGGCTGGAAAGATCTGCTGCGTCACCTGCTGCAAAGGAGTGGGCTGCGCGGTACCTTGCTGCGCACCTACTGGTACACCGACCAGGACGACCACACCACGCCTGAAGACCAAGCCGTGCGCTTGCTGCCCGCGGCTGACCCGGACGGGGTGGGCCTGGTCAGGCAGATGAGCGCCGATTTGCAAGCGCTGGTGGCCGGCGGACGGGTCGATACCGTCTGCATCGCCAGCGATGATGATCGCCTGCTGCCGGTCATCGACGAAATCAAACTTGCCGGCTTGACCGTCTGCCTTCTGGCCGACGAGCGGGCCCAGTCCATGGCCCGGATGATGCAGCAGGACCCCACCTGGGCGCGCTTGCTGCGTGAGGCCGATCGGCGCATCGTGGTGCGATCTTCTGAGTTGTCGCAGGCCCTGTACGCACGCGCTGGCGCCGTCGCTGACGGCCCGGTCAGCGCCGACCTCGATGCCCGCTTGCAAGCGGTGGTTCAGGCCTGGTGGGACGATCTGGTCGAAGACGACCGTGACACCCTGCGCGAGGAACTGCCCGGCCAGCGCGGCCTGCCGCCGGAAGTGGACCGCGAGTTACTGGTGCGGGCCAAGAACGCCATCGGACGTAGTCTGAATTTCCAGGAAAAACGGGTGTTGCGAGCGCAGGCCCGCCAGCAGGCCACCGGGGTGACGCAGGAGCCCGGCTCACCGGTGCATGAGGAAGATTGATGCCGCCGGCCTTTGGCGCTGCGACAGGCTGACTTTGACGCAGGGCGCGATCGCTGTCCGAAGCGGGGCCGCAGTCAGATTTTTCCGACGACTTGGCTTGAAGCGGCCGGCAGGCGCTTGCTGCCCCACTTGAACCGTACCAGCGAGCGGTAGAGCAGGGTGTAGATCACCGCGATGCCCAGCACCCCAGCCATCAGCATGTCTGTGTCGCGCGCAAAGACGACCGCCCAGACGGTGCAGATCAGGCTGGCCGGCCACATCAGCACGCCCGTTACTGAGTTCAGCCCCAGTGGGCTGCTCTGGCGCAGCCAGAAGGCGGTGACGCGGCGGCGAACCAAGCTGTGCAGGTGCAACCTGTCGGGGTGCCCCGGATTGTGGCGACGGTAGCGCCTGCGGACGATGCTGAAAAACACCTCCAGCAGGGGGTAGGCACACACCATGACCGGCGCCCAACTCGATACCTCGGGGTTGCGCACGATCAGCAGCACCCCGATCCAGCCGATGGTAAAGCCGGCAAAGTAGGCGCCGCCATCGCCCAGGAAGATCTTGCCCAGGGGCCAGTTCAGGGCTGCAAAGCCCAGCATGGCCGCGGCCAATACCCAACTGAGCAGTGCCAGGTTTTGGTCGCCCGCCCCGCTGGCAATGGCCGCCATACCGACAAACATGATGATCAGGGAGCCGGCCGACAGGCCGTTGAAGCCGTCGATCATATTGACCGCGTTGGCCATGGTGCCAATGGCCACGGCGGTAAAAACAATCGAGATCACACTGAAACTGAGCAGCCAGTCCAGACCCGACAGGCCAGAGCGGGTGACCGAGTAGCCGGTCAGCAGGCAGGCCAATACCCCCGACCCGATGGTGCACAGCAGCCGTGCACGCACGCTGACTGCCTTGGTCAGGTCTTCAATGAAGCCGGAGCCGAAGGCCGGAATGGCGGCCAAGAGCAGCGGGGCCAGCAGCAACTGCGCGCCTGAGGGCAGCAGCGCCCAGGCTCCGAGCACGCCGACCAGAACCGGCAGACCCCCGATGCGCGGGGTGGCCTGGGTATGAAACTTCTGAACGCCTTCATCCTTGTCCAGGCTCAGATGCCCGTGCCAGTGCTGGGTCAGCAGCAGGGCCCAGCCAGCCAGCAGCGAAGCCACGCCAGCGACCAAGGCGGGCGTTGCGCTTTCGAGTCCGGGCAGCATGAGCATGGGGGCAATGATTGAGAAGGGGGGTCGAAAGGCCCTGACTGCCAGTCCACGCCCATTTAGATGGCGTGAAATTTGGCAAGGATTTCAATTTTAGCTTGCTCGGCAGTTGGCCGTGTTAGCTTTGGTAAAGAGGGCCAGGCTGGCCTTCCGAAAGCTCAGGCGCGCTGCACATAGGCGTACAGGGCTTGCAGGGGGCGACCTTGGTCCAGGCGCAGCGGCGCGTCGTGGTGCGCTCGCCACACAAAGCCATGCTCCTGGGCCATGCGCTCCAGATAGGGCAGGGGGTGAGCGTAGCGCAGGCTGGGTCTCAAATGGGGCCCGTCGCTGCTGTAGCCTGGTTCGGTCAGTTCGGCGGTAAACGCCAGCCACCCGCCCGGCGGCATGCGCCGGGCCAGTTGGGCAAACACACCGTCCAGATCGCCCACGTAAATGAACACGTCGGCCGCCAGCACCAAGTCCCAGGTGGTTTCACAGCCGGTCAAAAAGGCAGCGGCATCGGCTTGTTCGAGATGATCGTAGACACCCAGGCGAGTCGACTGCTCGATCATGCCCCGGGCCAGATCGATGCCCCACAGTACCCCGGCGCGCGGCCGGATCAGGGGGCCGCACAGGCCGGTGCCGCAGCCCAGATCCAGCACCCGCGGGAAGTGTTTGGGGGCTTGCGCGGGCAGGTGTTCAATCAGGTGGCTGTGACCTCGGTACTGCAATTGACCCACCAGGTGTGGCTCGAAGTCATCGGCGTACTGATCGAACAGGCTTTGTACGTACTGCTGCGGCGGTTGTGGCGGCGCATCGACCCCGCGCAGGGCGCTCAGGTAATAGCGGTACAAGGCGTGGTCGGGTTCGATCGCCAGCGCGCGCTCGTAATGCCCGATGGCCTCCTCCAGACGCCCCATCTCCCGCAGGAGGCTGCCGCTTTCGCCCCAGCCCAGGGCGCGCTCGGGCGCCAGCGCCGTCACCTTTTCATAGGCCTGTAGCGCCGCGTCCAGGTCGCCCAGTCGATTGAGCGCCATGCCCAGTGAAATCCAGCCGTCGATTTGCTCCGATTGGCTGGCCAGACTCTGCTGAAGCGGCGATACGGCCTCCTCCCAGCGACCAAGTTGCATCAGCGTGATCCCCAAGTTGAGCAGCACCGAGGGCCTCCCCGGTGCCAGAATCAAGGCCTGTTCAAAGGACAGGCAGGCGGCCTCCAACTGACCGCTCTCGAATTGCGCGACGCCCTGCTCAAAAAGGGACTTGGCTTGTTCAAGGGCAGTCATGGTCAGCTCCGGCGCGGCAATGCATTAATTGGGGTCACAGTTAATTGGGGTCAGAGTCCGATTATTCGACACAAAGGGGTGATGCCATGGACAAGATTTTGTTGGTGACCGGGGCAAGCCGGGGGATCGGGGCGGCCACATCGTTGCTGGCGGCTCGCCAAGGCTGGTCGGTGGTGGTCAACTTCAATGCCAGAGGCGACGAGGCGCACGCCCTGGTGCAGCGCATCAGCGACGAGGGCGGGCGGGCCATGGCCTTGCAGGCCGATGTGTCCAATGAGGCGCAGGTCATGGCGATGTTCGAGCAGATCGATCTCCAGTGGGGGAGGGTGTCCGGATTGGTCAATAACGCCGGCGTGGTCGATGTGGCAGCCCGGCTCGATGAAATGACCTGGGCGCGGTGGCGTCGCATGTTCGACATCAATGTGCTGGGCAGCCTGCTGTGCGCCCGGGAGGCGGTACGCCGCATGAGCACGCGAAGCGGCGGCTCGGGCGGCAGCATCGTCAACGTTTCCAGTGCGGCGGCGCGCCTGGGATCACCGGCGCAGTACCTGGACTATGCAGCGGCCAAGGCCGCCATCGACACCATGACGGTGGGCTTGGCCAAGGAGGTGGGGGCCGAGGGCATACGGGTCAATGCGGTTCGGCCCGGCTTGATCGAGACCGAGATCCACGCCTCGGGCGGACAGCCGGATCGAGTCCGTGATCTGGTTCATCAGGTGCCGATGCAAAGGGGCGGGCAGGCCGACGAAGTGGCCCAGGCCATCGTCTGGCTGCTCAGCGATGCGGCCAGTTACACCACCATGGCCTTGGTCGATGTCACCGGCGGGCGTTAAGTGCCAGCAGCGGGGGTCTGGGCTTGCGTCAGCCTGCCGCAAGGCCCCCTCTTTGATAATCCGAGTCCCAAGAAGAGGCTGATTGGCCCGCAGTTCGGACGCAAGGAGACGATGAATGTTCAAGGCTCTACAGCTGAGCAAGCAGGGTGAGGCGTTTTCGGCCGCCGTCGTGATGCTCGACGAAGCGCTCTTGCCGGCCGGCGATGTGCAGGTCCAGGTGGACTATTCCACCCTCAACTACAAGGACGGCCTGGCCATTACCAACAAGGCGCCGGTGGTGCGCAGCTGGCCCATGGTCGCCGGCATCGACGGGGCCGGGGTGGTGCTGTCTTCCAGCCACCCGCAATGGCAGGCGGGTGACCGCTTCATACACAACGGCTGGGGCCTGGGCGAGACCCGCTGGGGCTTGCTGGCCGAGCGCGCGAGCCTGCAAGGCCAATGGTTGGTGCGGCTGCCGCAGGCCCTCACGGCGCGTCAGGCCATGGCCATAGGCACGGCCGGCTACACCGCCATGCTCTGCGTCATGGCGCTGCAGGAGCGCGGTCTGACGGCCGGCGAGGTGCTGGTGACCGGGGCCACCGGCGGCGTGGGCAGCATGGCGGTGGCTTTGTTGGCCGGGCTGGGCTACACCGTGGTGGCTGCCACCGGCAAGGCCGATGAACACGGTTACCTCAAAGCCTTAGGGGCGGCCGAAGTCATGGATCGCGCCGCTCTGGCTGCACCGGGCAAGCCCTTGCAAAAGGAGCGCTGGGCCGGCGTGGTCGATGCCGTGGGCTCGCACACCCTGGCCAATGCCTGCGCGCAAACCCGCTACGGTGGGGTGGTGGCCGCCTGCGGACTGGCCCAGGGTGCGGATTTCCCCGCCACAGTGATGCCGTTCATCCTGCGCGGTGTCAGCCTGGTCGGCGTTGACAGCGTCATGGCCCCACTGGCGCGGCGCCAGCAGGCCTGGGACCGCCTGGCCCGTGACCTGGACCCCGCCAAACTCGAGGCCATGGTCACCGAGGTTCCCCTCGAACAGGCCGTTGACCAAGCCCAGGCCTTGATGCAAGGCCAGGTTCGTGGCCGCATCGTGGTCAAGATCTGATTTTTGCCATCTCCCGGAGACTTCTCATGAGCACATCCCACAGTCAGGGCGCTTACGCCGACTTTTATAAACAGTCGGTCGAGCAGCCCGAGATGTTCTGGGCCGAGCAGGCCCGTTTGATTGACTGGTTTTCGCCACCCCAGCGGATCTGCAACTGGGACCAGCCGCCGTTTGCCAAGTGGTTCGAGGGTGGCCAGACCAATTTGTGTCATAACGCCATTGACCGTCATCTCAAAGACAGGGCCGACCAGAATGCCTTGATCGCGGTCTCGACTGAGACCGGCAGCGAGCGGGCCTATTCCTTCGCGCAATTGCATGCCGAGGTGCAGCGCATGGCGGCGGCGCTGCAGTCTTTGGGCGTGGTCAAGGGCGATCGGGTGCTGATCTACATGCCCATGATTGCCGAGGCGGCCTTCGCCATGCTGGCCTGCGCCCGCATCGGTGCGATTCACTGCGTGGTGTTCGGCGGCTTCGCCAGTGGTTCCTTGGCCTCGCGCATCGAAGACGCGCAGCCGCGGGTGATCGTCAGCGCCGATGGGGGGTCGCGCGGCGGCAAAGCCATTGCCTACAAGCCCTTGCTGGACGAGGCCATCCGACTGTCGGCCCACAAGCCCGAGGCGGTGCTGTTGGCCGATCGGGGCCTGGCCCCGATGGACCGGGTGGCCGGTCGCGACCACCTTTGGAGCGAGTTGCGTGATCGCCACCTGGACAGCCAGGTGCCCTGCGAACCGATGGACAGCACCGACATCAGTTACACCATCTACACCAGTGGCACCACCGGCAAGCCCAAGGGTGTGCAACGCGACACTGGCGGCTACGCCGTGGCGCTGGCCGCCTCGATGAAGCACATCTTTGACGGCCGGGCCGGTGAAACCTATTTCTCGACCAGCGACATCGGCTGGGTGGTGGGCCACAGCTACATCATCTACGGCCCGCTCATCGCCGGCATGGCCACCATCCTTTACGAAGGCCTGCCGACGCAGGGCATGGACGGTCAGCCCAACGGTGCCATCTGGTGGAGTCTGGTTGAAAAGTACAAGGTCACGGGCATGTTCAGTGCACCGACCGCGGTGCGGGTGCTTAAAAAGCAGGATCCGGCTTTGCTCAAGAAGCATGATCTGAGCTCGCTGCGCGCGCTGTTCTTGGCCGGCGAGCCACTGGACGAGCCCACCGCCCGCTGGATCAGCGATGGGTTGGGTGTGCCCATCATCGACAACTACTGGCAAACCGAGAGCGGCTGGCCGATTTTGACCCTGGCCAACGCGGTCGAGCGCAAGGAGCCCCGCTTTGGCAGCCCAGGCATCCCAATGTACGGCTACAAGGTCAAGCTTCTGCATGAAGCCACCGGCGAGGAACTCACCGAGCCCAACCAAAAAGGGGTGGTCTGTATTGAAGGCCCCACGCCGCCGGGCTTCATGCAGACGGTCTGGCGCGATGACGCGCGTTACGTGAAGACCTACTGGCAGAGCGTGCCCGGCAAGATGGTCTACAGCACCTTTGACTGGGGCATCCGTGATGCCGATGGCTACTTCTTCATTCTGGGGCGTACCGACGACGTCATCAACGTCGCCGGCCACCGTCTGGGCACCCGCGAAATCGAAGAAAGCATCTCTGGCCACCCCCTGGTGGCCGAGGTGGCGGTGGTGGGTGTGGCCGATCAGCTCAAGGGCCAGGTGGCCATGGCTTTTGCCGTGCTCAAGGACGCCAGCGTCCTCAGCGATGCGCAGGCCAGCCTCAAGCTCGAGGGCGAGATCATGAAGCGAGTCGACGGCGACCTGGGCGCAGTGGCTCGGCCAGCCCGGGTGCGCTTTGTCACCGTGCTGCCCAAGACCCGCAGCGGTAAGCTGCTGCGGCGGGCCATCCAGGCGGTGTGCGAGGGGCGCGACCCAGGTGACCTGACCACGCTCGATGACCCCTCGGCCCTCGAGCAGATCCGCCAGCGTCTGGCGGGCTGATGGTGGGATGCTGGCCAGGCCTTCGCCTCGCCAGCATGCCGCTATGGTGACCGGTCTGCGGCACGGGCCGCAGGTTCGGCCAGGGTCAAATGGGGTTGCGAAGTCGGTTTTGCGGTTTTTGTCATGAGCGAGTCAAGTTTGGCCCGCTACAATGCGTTGTTATCGTCTGTCACAGGTCCTTCCTAAGCCACAGTCGCATCCGCCAACCGGTTCAGCCGTGTCGCGGAAGGTGTTTTTAACCAGCTAATGTTCCCTGCAGGGGAGCGGAGGTCAGCGAATCATGAGCGAGACTACGTCTGTCTACGCCGCCTACCAAGGCAATACCTATCTCTTCGGGGGCAACGCGCCCTACGTGGAAGAGATGTACGAGAACTACCTGGCCAATCCAGGCAGCGTTCCCGACAACTGGCGTGAATACTTCGATGCCCTCCAGCACGTGCCTGCCGTCGACGGCACCGACACCAAGGATGTGCCACACCTGCCCGTGGTCAACGCCTTTGCTGAGCGCGCCAAGCAGGGCGGCACGCGCGTGGTCATGGCCAGCGCCGACGCCGAAATGGGGCGCAAGCGCACCGCCGTTCA
>JAXITB010000063.1:0-9976 GCA_034680305.1 Polaromonas sp.
CCACCCGTTGCGACCAATCGGCCGTGTGGGGTGCGGCAGCAAGGGCTGCCTCGGCGCTGTGCAGGCCAGGCAGTTGCACGCCCGCCTCGATCAAAGGTGGCACGCCCGCATGCAGCATGTAAGCCACTGGCGGGTTGATCCATTTCATCGAGGGGCTGGAGGCAGCGGGCCGGTCGGTGGCCCGGTGGGCGAATTTGCCGCCGACCGGCCGGCTGTCACAAAACGCGGCGAAGGTTTGGGCAATCTCGGGCCGACTCAGGCTGGCGTAGTGGCGCATGCACCCCAGCCAATCGAGCGGCCAACCCAGATGCTCGACCAGTTCACGCGGCAGGCCAAAGGGAAGATCGAAACCGCCCACCCAGGCCTGGGGCCGCGCCAGCCACTGCGCATAAGCCTGCAGCGAAGCCAGCCGCTCGAGCCCCAACAACTGCACCCGGCCGCGGTCGAGCCGACCGGTGGCCATGACGATGGGTTTACGCGGTCCGGGACTGCTTGAAAAGTCACAACCGGCCAGCAACACGCTCACAGCCAGCTCTCAATGGGGTGGGTCAAACGACCGCATCTGAGCGCCGGCAAGGCACCGTGGCTCAGGCCCGACCCATGATGGAGGCGGTGGCCATGAGCTCCTGCAAGAGGGCCAGGGCGACCCCCCCGGAAATGGCATAGGGGTCGAGTTCGGGGCGCTCGGAGTACTTGAGCACGATCGAGGTGTTGAGCTTGGCCAGATTGACCAGGCCCATGGTCCAGCCGCCGAAGCTGCGCTCGTTGATTTCGTCGTAGCTGAGCAAGACCACGTCTTTGTGACGGGGGTCGCGCAGGATGTGGCCATACAACTCATTGACCGGCGCGCGGCCGCCTTCCAGGGCCTGCAAAAAGATGCCGCTGCCGTGGCACAAGATGCCAGTGATGCCGCAGGCCGGGTTGTGGTTGCGCGACTGGGCCAAGATGGCCTCGGTGGCGTCACTGGAATGGGGATCGGCCGCACGGCTGGCGTAAATCAGACGAACCAACATGATTGAATTGCCCTGGGAGTTATCAAACCATCCAAGCGCCAGGCCAGTCGGCAGTCACCGACTCGCGCCGACGCCGCTCACTCGGATTTTTTCTTGGGGATCAGCGACAGGAATTCGCGACGCAAATTCGGGTCTTTGAGGAACACGCCACGCATGACCGAGTTGATCATCTTGCTGTCAAGGTCCTTGACGCCACGCCAGCCCATGCAAAAGTGGGTGGCTTCCATGACGATGGCCAAGCCGTCGGGCTGGGTCTTTTCCTGGATCAGATCGGCCAGCTGCACCACCGCTTCTTCCTGAATCTGCGGCCGCCCCATGACCCATTCGGCCAACCGGGCGTACTTGGACAGGCCAATGACGTTGGTGCGCTCATTGGGCATGACCCCGATCCAGACCTGACCGATGACCGGGCAGAAATGATGCGAGCAAGCGCTGCGCACCCGGATCGGGCCGACGATCATCAACTCGTTGAGGTGTTCGGCGTTGGGGAATTCGGTGATGGCCGGCGCCTTGACGTAACGGCCCTTGAACACCTCTTGGATGTACATCTTGGCCACGCGACGGGCGGTGTCCTGGGTGTTGTGATCCTTTTCGGTGTCGATCACCAGGCTTTGCAGCACACCGCGCATCTTGAGCTCGACCTCGTCGAGCAATTTCTCGAGCTCGCCGGGCTCAATGAACTCAGCGATGTTGTCGTTGGCATTGAAGCGCCGACGCGCGGCCACGATGCGCTCGCGGATCTTCACCGACATAGGCACGCCTTGGTCGGAAGAGTGGTCAGGAGCCGGACTGGAGGTCGATTTCATGAGCATTGTCTATGTTAACAAGCTTTGTCCCGCCAGATCGCCCGAGATCACGTCGCCCCGAGCAAAGCCTGCAGATCGGCCAGGGTACTGGCTTCGTGCACCGGCTTGTCGGTGCGCAGGCGGGCAATGCGCGGAAAGCGCACGGCGATCCCGCTTTTGTGGCGCTGGCTGGGCAAGAGGCCTTCAAAAGCCAGTTCAACCACCAAAGTGGGCCGAACACTGCGCACCGGCCCGAACTTGTCGATCACGGTCCGGTTGACCAGGGCATCGACCTGTCGCAATTGCTCATCGCTCAGGCCGGAATAGGCCTTGGCAAAAGCGACCAGTTGCAAGGGCTGCTCGGCCAAGGGCAGCCCGGCCACCGCGGGCAGGGGCTCGCGCCGTGCGATGGCCTCAATGACGGACTGCGCCTGCGCCGCATCCTGCGGCGGCCGGTTCCACACCGCAAAGGTGTAATCGCTGTAGAGCAAGGCGCGCCGGCCATGACCGGCTTGGGCGTAGATCAACACGCCGTCGATCACCATGGGGTCGACCTTCCACTTGAGCCACAGGCCCGCCCCCTTGGTGCGTCCCACGCCATAAGTCGAATCGGCTTGCTTGAGCATCAGCCCCTCGACCCCGCGAGCCCGGGCCAGTTGTCGCCATTCGTCCAATTCCGACCACTGACTGGGCTGGAGCACCGGCGACACAGGCATGGGGCGCGCCTGCAAGAGCGTCTCCAACCGGGCCCTGCGCTGGCGCAAGCTCAAGTCGCGCAGGTCCTGGCCGGCCTGCTCCAGCAGGTCGTAGGCCAGAAAAACCACCGGCGAGCGCGCCAGCAGGGCTGCATCGATCCGCTTGCGACCGAGCCGCTGCTGCAGCCGCGCGAAAGGCGCCGGCCCCTGGCCTTGCCAGACCAGCAGTTCGCCGTCGAGCACCACGCCATCGGGCAGCGCCTGCGCCTGGGCCAGCACGTCGGGGAAAGCTTCGTTGAGCAACTCCTCGCCGCGCGACCACAGCCAGGTCTGGCCACTGCGGCGCACCAACTGCGCCCGCACACCGTCGTACTTCCATTCGAGCTGCCAGTGCGAGACCGGCCCCAGCTCGGCCTGGCCCGCCTGTGCCAGCTCGGCCCCCCAGGCATGGGCCAGGAAAAATGGATAAGGCTGGCCCTGGTCTTGGGTCGGCAAGTCACCCTGGGGCGCGAGCAGGGCGGCGTAGGCGGCGGCGTCAAGCACCTTGCTGCCATCGGTGTAGCCCATCATGCGCTGAGCCATCAAGGCCGGCGTCAGGCCCGCGTGTGTGGCCAGGGCACGCTGCACCGAGGCCCGGCTGACCCCCACCCGAAAGCCGCCGCCAGCGAGCTTGACCCAAAGGAACACACCGGCACGATCAAGCTGCTGCCATTGACTGGCGATGCGCTGACGCTGCTCGTCTTCGCTCAAGCCCCGCAGTGGCAGCAGGCGCTCGGTGACCCACTGTGCCAGCGAGGCCTCATCGGCCCCACCCGACGTCGGCAGCACGTGGGCGATGGTTTCAGCCAGATCACCCACCGCCTGGTAACTGGCCTCGAACAGCCACGGTGGCAGCCCCGCCAGATCAGCCGCCAGCTCGCGCAGCAAAGCGGTACGCACCAAGCGCCTGGGCTTGCCGCCTGACAAAAAATACACCGCCCAGGCCGCATCAGCCGGCTCGGCTTGGGCCAGGTAGCGCTGCAGGGCCTGCAACTTGGCGGCGGTCGATGCGCTCGCATCGAGCTCGGCAAACAATTGGGCAAATTGCTTCAAGCAGCAGCCTCCGGCGCTGCGGCAAGCGGGACTTGGCCGCCCGACGAATCGGCCGGGTCAAGCCCTGCCTCAGGCGATTCATGCTGTGGCCCGTACTCGGTTTGGAAGGACTGGGCCTGAAGACCGCGCTCTTGCAAGTGGCGCACGATGACATCGACACTGCCATGGGTGACGATGACGCGCTCGGCCCCGGTGGCGGCAATGGCCGCTTGCAGGCCAGGCCAGTCGGCATGGTCGCTCAGGGCAAAGCCGGCGTCCCAGCCCGCCCGCCTGCGGGCGCCGCGCAATTGCATCCAGCCGCTGGCAAAGGCGGTCGCCGCATCGCCCAATCGGCGCAGCAAGGCAGGCGTCACCGCCTGCGGCGGCAGCAGGACCAAGGCACCACCAAGCCCTTGCTGGCGTGCGTGGCGGCTCCAGACCGACATCGGCTGGGTGCTCGGCAAGGCCACGCCAGCCTGGGCATAAGCGCGGTTGAGCGTCTCGACGCTGGGGTGCACCAGGATCGGGCCGATCGCCGGATCGAGCCCGCTGAGCAGACGCTGGGCCTTGCCAAAACTGTAACCCATGAGCACGCTGACCCGGCCCTGCGCCGCGTTGCCAGCCCACCAGCGGTTGATGTCGGCAAACACCTGCGCGTCGCTGGCCCAGCGATAGATGGGCAGGCCGAAGGTCGACTCGGTGATGAAGACATCACAGCGCACCGGCTCGAAGGGCGCGCAGGTCCGGTCGGGACTGACCTTGTAGTCGCCACTGGCCACCCACACCCGCCCGCCATGCTGCAGTCGCACCTGCGCCGAGCCGAGCACGTGGCCCGCCGGATGCAAAGACAAGCGTACGCCATGGTGCACCACCGACCGTCCGTAGTCCAGGGTCTGCAAGTCGATGCCGCCCAGCCGCGCCCGCAGCACCCCTTCGGAGGCCACCGTGGCCAGATAGTGACCATGCCCCCGCCGGGCATGGTCGGCATGGGCATGGGTGATCACCGCCCGCGCCACCGGCCGCCAGGGGTCGATGTAGAAATCACCCGCCGGGCAATACAGCCCCTCGGGCCGCTGAACCACCAGATCGTCGCCCATCAATAGCGATGCCCCGACAAAAACAGGGCCACGCGCATCAGCCCATAAGCCAACTTATTCATCAGCCGCTCGCGCCAAGGCCGCCGGCTGTAATCGTCAAGCCGCACGATGCGGCCATGGCCGTCAATGGCCTGCACCAATTGATCGCGCAAAGTGGCGGCAAAGCCCGTGTCTTCGATGACCACATTGGCCTCGCGCGCCAGCAAGAGGCTCAAGGGGTCCAGGTTAGACGAGCCCACCGTGCTCCAGCGGCCGTCGACCACCGCCACCTTGGCGTGCAAGAAGCTGGTCTCATACTCATGGACCTCCACCCCGGCCTGGAGCAGATCCAGGTAGACCGAGCGGGCGGCGTGGTACTGCATGAAGTATTCATAGCGCCCCTGGAGCAACAGACGCACCCGCACCCCGCGCCTGGCCGCTTGTATGAGCGCGCGCCGCAGTCGTCCGCCCGGCAGGAAATACGCATTGGAGATCAGCACTTCCTGGCGGGCCTGGCCAATGGCCTTGCGGTAGGCCCGCTCGATGCGGTTGCGAAACCGCAGGTTATCGCGCAGCAGCAAATGGGCTTTGACGCCCGTGCGGGCTCCACTGGGCCGGTGGGCCGGCCGGTACATGGCCTCGCGCCAGGCCTCCCAGGCCTGTCCCAACTGGCGTTGTCGCACGCTGTCGCCCACCTGCACCCGGGTCCACAGTTGTGCCATGGCTTCGCTGGCCTGCTGCGCCACCTGACCCTCGATGCATACCGTGAAGTCGAAACGGGGAGCCAGCAGCGTGCCATGGTTGGGGTCGTACAGGTCGTCGAGCACATTGATGCCGCCGCAAAACAGAATCTGCCCATCGACCACGCACAGCTTTCGGTGCAGCCGGCGCCAATGGGTCGGCGCCATCAGCAGGCGCAGCCAAGCCCAGAAACGTCCGATGGGCGCAAACACCCGCCACTGCACCCCGGCCTGCTCGAAGGATTCGCGCCAATGCGGCTGCAGGCCGGCCGTGCCCACACCATCGACCAGAACCTGAACCATCACACCGCGCCGGGCCGCACGCACGAGCGCCTGTGCGACCTCGGCGCCAGCGCCATGGAAGTCGAAGATATAGGTCTCCAGCTGGACGCTGTGATGGGCGGCGTCCAGGGCCTGGATCAGGGCCGGGAAAAACGCCTGTCCACCCTGTAGCAGGCGGCAGGCATCGTCGGCGGGTGCGGGCGGGCTCACGGCAGGTTGGATCGGACGGGTCCGGGTGGACCCTTCAACATTGTGCCCATGACCTGACCCCATTGGGCGCCAAAAGGGCCGCTCATTGGCCGCACAGCAAAGGCGCTCAGGCGCCGACGAGCTTAAAAAAACGCGGCAGCAGCAAAATGGCCTCGGCATTGGAAGGCGAAAAGCAGGCGTCGGCCGCCTCGCGCCAGTCCAGCCATTGATAAGCCGTGTGCTCATGGGGCGAGAGCACGATGGGCGTGTCCTGGGGCACGCACAGGCTCATCACATGCTCGGTGTTGTGCGTCACTCCCGGCGCATAGCGGTAGCGCCAAACCGGGTAAATTTCATAGCTGTTGGTCAGCTGCCAGTCGCACAGCTCAGCACGCTGGGCCACGATGCCGGTTTCTTCGTGCAACTCCCGCACCGCCGTCTGCAGCAGATCGGCATCGCCCTCGTCCTGGGAGCCGGTGACCGATTGCCAAAAGCCAGGCTGGCCGGCTCGCTCAATGAGCAGCACCTGACCAGCGGCGGTGTGAATGACCACCAGCACCGACACGGGCCGCTTGAAGCGCATGGACTGTGGCCGCAAGAACGCGCTGGGCGGCGCCTGGGGCGCTCAGGCGGGCTGAGGGTTGCGCAGGCGGATGTGCAACTCGCGCAACTGCTTTTCGTCAACCGGACTGGGCGCATGGGTGAGCAAGCACTGCGCGCGCTGGGTTTTGGGAAAGGCAATCACGTCGCGGATCGATTCGGCGCCGGTCATCAAGGTGACCAGGCGGTCCAGGCCAAAGGCCAGTCCGCCGTGAGGTGGCGCGCCATACTGCAGCGCATCGAGCAGAAAGCCGAACTTGAGCTGCGCCTCTTCCGGCCCGATCTTCAAAGCATTGAAGACCTTGCTCTGCACATCGGCCCGGTGAATACGGACCGAGCCACCGCCCAGTTCCCAACCGTTGAGCACCATGTCATAGGCCTTGGCCAGGCAGCGGCCGGGGTCGCTGTCCATCCAGTCTTCATGGCCGTCTTTGGGGGCGGTGAAAGGATGGTGCACCGCGCTCCAGCGCTGGCCTTCCTCGTCAAATTCAAACATCGGGAAGTCAACCACCCACAGCGGCCGCCAGCCCGCTTCAAACAGGCCGGTCTTCTTGCCAAACTCGCTGTGACCGACCTTCAGGCGCAAGGCCCCAATGCTGTCGTTGACCACCTTGGCTTTGTCGGCCCCAAAAAAGATGAGATCGCCGGCCTGCGCACCGGTGAGTTGCAGGATCTTGGTCAAGGCCTCATCGTGGATGTTCTTGACAATCGGGCTTTGCAGGCCTTCCCGGCCACGAGCGGGGTCATTGACCTTGATCCAGGCCAGGCCCTTGGCCCCGTAGATCTTGACGAACTCGGTGTAGCCATCGATCTCGCCGCGGCTGAGCTCGGCACCACCAGGAACCCGCAATCCGACGACCCGGCCGCCAGGGGTGGTCGCGGGGCCACTGAAGACCTTGAAATCAACGCTCTTCATCACTTCGGTCAGCTCGGTCAGTTCGAGCTTGACGCGCAGATCGGGCTTGTCCGAGCCGAAACGGGTCATGGCCTCGCCGTAGGCCATGACCGGGAAGGCCCCCAGATCGACCTTCATCACCGACTTGAAGATGTCGCTGATCATGCGCTCGAAGAGGTCGCGGATGTCCTGCTCGGACATGAAGGAGGTCTCGATGTCGATCTGGGTGAATTCGGGCTGGCGATCGGCGCGCAGGTCTTCGTCGCGGAAGCACTTGGTGATCTGGTAATACCGGTCAAAGCCGGCGACCATCAGCAACTGCTTGAACAGCTGGGGCGACTGCGGCAGGGCGAAAAACTCGCCATCGTTGACCCGGCTGGGCACCAGGTAGTCGCGCGCGCCTTCGGGTGTGCTCTTGGTGAGCATGGGCGTTTCGATGTCCACAAAGCCGTGGCTGTCGAGGAAGTTGCGCGTCTGCATGGCCACGCGGTAGCGCAACATCAGGTTGTTCTGCATGTAGGGCCGGCGCAGATCGAGCACACGGTGCGTCAGACGGGTGGTCTCCGACAGGTTGTCGTCGTCGAGCTGGAAAGGCGGGGTGACCGACGGGTTGAGCACCACCAACTCATGGCACAACACCTCGATCTTGCCGCTTTTCAGGCTCTCGTTTTCAGTGCCGGGCGGACGCTGGCGAACCAGGCCCTTGACCTGCACGCAAAATTCGTTGCGCAGACCTTCGGCGGCCCTGAACATCTGCTCACGATCGGGGTCGCAGACGACCTGCACATAGCCCTCACGGTCGCGCAGGTCGACAAAGATCACACCGCCATGGTCGCGCCGGCGATTGACCCAACCGCACAGGCTGACGCTCTGGCCCAACAATTCTTCGGTCACCAGACCGCAGTAATGAGATCGCATCTGAGAAGCGCTGGAGACCTTGGACATAACGACTCACAAAAAGATGACCAGCCTATTGACGGCGTGGTCGATTTAAAACATTCAGGGGGACTTGTCGGGAGGCGAGCCGGGAACGACCACCCCCATGGAGATCACATAGGTGAGGGCCTCGTCGACGCTCATGGCCAGTTCGATGCAATCGCTGCGCTTGAGCATGACGAAATAGCCGCCGGTCGGGTTGGGTGTGGTCGGCACGTACACGCTCAGGTAGTCGTCGGGCAGGTGTTTGGCCACATCGCCGCCCGGGGTGCCGGTCTGAAAGGCGATGGTCCACACGCCCGGCCGGGGCCACTGCACCAAAACGGCCTTGCGAAAGGCATTGCCGTTTTCGGAAAAAAGGGTGTCCGAGACCTGTTTGACACTCGAATAGATCGAGCGGACGATGGGAATGCGTCCGAGCAGCGAGTCCCACCAAGACACCAGCCGGCGGCCCATGAAGTTGCTGGCCACCGCACCGATGACCAGCACGATCAGCAGAGCCAGCAAGACCCCGAAACCGGGGATGTGGATGCCCAGCAGAAGGTCGGGCTGCCAATGGGCGGGCAGGATCTGCAGCGTCTGGTCAAGCGTGCCGATGACCCAGTTGAGCACCCAGACCGTGATGATCAGGGGCACCAGAACCAGCAGGCCCGCCAGCAACCAGCGACGCAAGGCAGCCATCAGTCGGCCTTCGCGGCAGGAGCCGGCGCGGGAGCAGCCGGGGCGGGGGCGGGGGCGGCGGCGCTGCTTGCGGACTCGGCAGCGGCGGCCGGGGCAGGCGCCGAAGCGCCCTTGGACTCAGCACTGCCGCCAGCGTCAGAGGCAGCCGCAGAGGAGCCGCCCCGAAAATCGGTCACATACCAGCCCGATCCCTTGAGCTGGAAACCGGCCGCAGTGACCTGCTTGTTGAACCGCGCCTGGCCGCACTGGGGGCAAACCGTCAAGGGTTCATCGGACATCTTCTGCAAAACGTCCTTGCTATGCCCGCAGGACTCGCATTTGTAAGCGTAGATCGGCATGTCGTTGGCGCTGGTTGGAATGGAGCTGGGCCGGCTGGCCTGGGCCTGTATGCAAGCAGCCGGCCTGCTCAAGGCCCGGCCGAGCAAAGCCCACGATTATAGGCAAGGGCCTGCTCGCGTGCCTTGCAACCGCCACCAAAGGCCGCCACCCCCTCGCCACCGCCCAAGACCAAGCCCCGCACCCCGCCGCAAGTCAGCATCGGCAGGGCCGCGGCTGAATCAGAAATGCTCGCCGCTGGAAAGCAGCCACATGGCCAGCAGCCCGAGCAAAAAACCCACTGCCCCGTAAAGCAGGGCCTGCAGCAGGCGATTGGTACGGCGCTGCTCGAGCATCAGCTCCTGCAGACCCGGCAAGGACGGGCTGTGCGGCCGGCCCAGGTATTGATGCAGCAGCCGCGGCAAGGCCGGCAACAGTTTGGCGTACATCGGCGCCTCGGCCTTGAGCTGGGCCCACAGGCGGGCCGGCCCCACCTGCTCGACCATCCACTTTTCAAGGAAAGGCTTGGCCGTGCTCCAAAGGTCCAGGTCAGGGTCGAGGTCACGCCCCAGCCCTTCGATGTTGAGCAGGGTTTTTTGCAGCAGCACCAGCTGCGGCTGAATTTCCACATGAAAGCGGCGCGAGGTCTGGAACAGGCGCATCAGCACCAGACCCAGGGAAATTTCCTTGAGTGGGCG